>DASXXO010000412.1:0-5364 GCA_036503045.1 Caldimonas sp.
CGTTGCCGTAGTGCAAGGCCATCGCACGCAACGCCTCCAGCCGCTCGCCGGCGGCGCCGTTGCCAGCCCGGCCGCGCCGCGCACCGCTCTGCGCAGCGGCCGCGCGACCCTCGATCATCACCAGCCGCTTGTATGCCGAGCCGAGCAGCGACTCGCGTTCGGCCGTGGCCTGGATCTCGACCAGCTTGTCGAGCTTGGCAATGCCCTCCTCGATGTCGCGCCGCGCCTCCAGCGGATCCGCGCGCGACTCGCCGCGTCGCGCGAGCTGGTTGCCGAGCTCCTCGGCAGCTTTGAACGACGCGCTGCCGTCGTCGGCCTGGACCGCGGTGCGGTACCACTCGATCGCCTTGTCGGGATCGCGCGCGTCGGCGTAGGCGAGACCGAAAGCCTCCGCGACCGCTCCCATCCTGCCCCAGAGCGACGCGAACTTCTCCTCGAGGAAGCGGATCTTGTCGCGCTGCAGCTGGTCGTTGCTCTTGCGCGCGGTCGGATCCTCGTTGCCGAAGCGCAGGCGCACCGAGATCGTCTCGAGCGCGAGCGTCAGCGCCGGCGGCGAGGAGACGCCGGCGAACTCGTCGGCCGGCAGGACGGTCTGACGCTGCGCGTCGCCCACCTGGCGTTGCCAGGTCCAGCCGGGATCGCCGTAGCACTGGTACGCCGACCAGGTGTTGCCGCCGTCGCCGGAGCGCCAGGCGGCGCTGCGCGCGGCGGCGACGGCGTCGATGAAGCGGTCGCCACCGAGCAGCGTGTCGTAGAACGTCGTCGCGAACAGCTCGGCGGGCTTGTCCTCGACCGCCCAGCCGGCGGCGATCACGCAGCGCACGCCGATCTCGATCAGTGCCTCGGCGATGTTGGCGGCGAACTTGGCGCGGTCGTACGGCGCGAGCAACGACTTCGCGTCGCGCGCCGCGAGGTGGCAGCAGTTGAGGAAGACGAGCTCGGGGACGACGCGCATCGCCTTCACTTCGGCCGCGCCGAGGAAGGTACCGCCCGAGAGGACGACGCCGCCATCGGCGCCGGGCGCACCGTGGCCGGCGACGTGGACGATGCGGTACGGCTGCTCGAACAGCGCGTTGATGATGTTGCGCGCGTCGTCGTTACCGCTCGTCAGCGCGCGCACGCGCGCCGCGTCGACTCCCGCCGGCCCGCCCGTCAGGCGCGTCGCGACGGCGATCGCCTCGGCGCGCGCGCCGGGCAGCGGCGGGTACACCTGTTCGTCGACCATCGGCTCGCCGATGACGAGGATGCTGCCGTCTGCGTTCGCGTCGGAGACCTGCGAACGGAATTCGTTCGTGCGCAGCTTTCGCAGCAGCTTGCTGCGGATCGCCCACGGCCGCGGGTCGCTGCCCGCCATCTCCGCCGACGAGGTGTCGAGCACTTCCCACGGCAGCGCCGCGGTGCCGCTGTCGAGCTCGATCACCATGTCGCTGGTGCCGCCGAGGAACGGTTCCATCTCGACCGGCACGAGCAAGTCGAACAGCGTGTGGCCGATTTGCGGGTCGCGATTGGCGTCGTTCGACGCCTTGGCGACGAGCTCGCGGACGAGCGTCGCCTGGGTCTGCTGCGCGCGCACCTCGGTGCGCGCGCGCTTGGTGTCGAGCGTGTAGGTGATCGTCGGCGCGCCGTTCACCGGCGCGCCGGTCGACGCGCTGATGAAGTCATACGACGCGCCGCGATAGCTCGAGTCGAGCGAGCGGCGCAGCGCGCCCGCGCCCGACTGGACGAAGCCGACGACCTTGAACTGGCTCGGCGTCGCGGTCGCCTGCACCTGCAGCGCGCGCCACGCGTCGCTCGCGCGGTCGAGATAGAACTCGACCAGGATCAGGCGGCCGACCTGCGGCCATCCGCCGTCGTGCAGCTTCTGGTTCGCCTCCCACGTTCCCTGCGCGACCAACTGCGCGGCGCTGCCGGCGCTGATGCCGGTGCCGCCGCTGCCGATCAGCGTGGCCGCCAGCTCGAACTCGGCCGGCGCCCCTTCCTCGTTCTCGGCGAGTCGCTGCGCGTACGCAATCACCGCCTGGCGCACCGTGTAGACGAGGTCGAGCGCCCGCAGCTTTCCCTCTTCGCCGAGCCCGGCGACGATCACGGCGAGCGGGCGCGCCATCGCGAGCACGTTGTTCGGATCCTTGCGGACGTTGCCGAAGACCTTGTGCATGCCGACGCCGTCCGGATAGACGCCGGCGGCGAGTGATCGGCTCATCGCCTTGCCGACCAGCTTGTCGACGACCGCTTCGGTGCCGGTGAGCGCGAGCGAGCGGTAATGGCCGACGACGAGCGGCTGGTGGACGAACTTGAGGTCGGCATTGAGCACCGAGACATGCAGCGCCCGGCTCGCCGCGCCCGTGCGCACCGCTTCGCCGGGCATGCGACCGGGGATGCCGAGCACGTCGGCCGGCGTCGACGGCGGCGCCGACGGCTGCACCCCGCGCGACGGACGGCCGCGCCCGGCGCCGGTCGCCGCCGAGCGGAAGGAGACGCTCGCCGGGTCGAGCGGATCGAGCGACGCCGTCTCGCCGTTGACGAGCAGCTCAAGATAGCCATGGAACGCCTTGGCGACGGTCGGCAGATCGCCGTGCGTTGCGTCGACCTTCCAGCTGCGCACGCCCGGCAGGAGCGCGCTCGAGAGCGGCACGCGACCGTCGCCGACGGTATCGGTGTATTCGAGCCCGCTCTCGCCCATCACGAAACCGCCCGGCGTGAACGGAGCGTGGCCGACGACGAGCAGCATCTTGTGCACGTCGCCGCCGAGTTCCGCCCTCTGCTTGTCGAGCCTGCGGCGCAGCGCGACCGCCTGCTCGAGGACGTCCTGTGGCGGGGCGCTCCATTGGTAGATCGTCTTCTGCACGCCTTCGTCGTGCCAGATGCTGCGCTCGAGGAGGCGCTTGAGGTCCTCGTCGGCGAGCTTCTTCCACGTGTCGCTGCGGTCGAGCGCGAGCGCCGGGTCGAGCAGCGCCGCCTGCAGTTGCAGGAAGCCCGGCATCCCCGCCATCACCGCACGCGCGCCGCTGTTGTCGAACAGCGAGCCGAACGCGGCAAGCGCGTTGCCGAAGGTGTCGTCGCCCGAGAGCGTCTGCATCGGCGCCCACGATCCGCCGTTCGGCGTGCCGAGCATCAGGACCCTTGCGCCGTCGCGCGCCAGCATGCGCTTCCACGTCTCGGGCTTCTCGAGCGCCATCGTGCGCGCGACCAGGCCGCCCATCGCGTGAGCGACGATGCGCACCGGCTGCTGGCTCGTCGCACGCGCGGCGAGCGCGGCCTCGACCGCGTCGCCGAGACGGCGCGCCTCGTCCTCGATCGGCCGGCGCCAGTCGTACGCGAACGGGATCACCTCGTGCGTGTCGGCGAGTCGCTCGATCAGATCGCCGTAGACGCTGCCGATCGGCCCGTCGGGCTCGACGCTCGCCGCCGTCGCCGGGTCCCACGCGAGCGACTGCAGGCTGTCGACGAAGCGATCGCCGAGCCAGATCCGCTTGCCGTCCTTCTTCAGGTTCGAGCCGAGGACGTCGGGGAGGACGAATACCGCCGGTCGCTCGGCCGTACCGGCCGCGTCGCCGGCAGCGCGCGTCCCGCTCGCATCCTCGCCCGCCCACGAGAGCGGTCCGATCGCCGCGAAGTCGGCGGGCACGTCGTCGAGCAGCGCGGCGGCGATCGCCTGCACGGTACGCTCGTTGGTGAAATAGTTGAAGTGCGAGACCTTGCCGCCCTTGTCGAGCAGGAATCGTGCGCCGCTGCCGCTCACCGTCGGCGCGCGCGGCGCGCCGCCGTACATCGAGCGCGTCTGCACGACGAGGTCGTTGTCGGTCCAGTAGAACGCGTCGGCAAGCAGCGTCTTGACCCACGCGGCGATCGAGTCGCCCTCCATGTCGCCGGCGATGACGCGCAGCTCGCCCGGGACCGTGTCGGCCGTACGGTTGAGCCAGGCGATGACGGGGCTCGCGGGCATCATCGCCTCGAGCCCCGGAAGCTCGCCGGGCTCGGCGCGCCGGCGGGCGACTTCGTGCAGGAAGTCGACCACCTCCGGTGCCACCGGGATGCTCGCCAGCTCGAGGCACCAGTTGAGGATCGACAAGTACGCGTCGAGCCGCTTCGACGCGAGCAGCGTGCCGCGCGCCGGACAGCCGACGCGCACGACGCGCTCGCAGCGGATGCCCTTCGCCTGTGCTTCCTTGACCAGCGCGCCCAGGTCGCTGCGGTGCTCGGCGTAGTCAGCGCCGGCGAACAGGGCGAGCACGTCGTCGCCGAGCGGCCCGCCGCCGCATGCGCGCGCGAGCACCTCGGCGACCAGCCCGCCGCGCGAATGACTGACGACATGGACGCGTGCTTGCGCCGGCAGCGCGCGCACCAGCGTCAGCGCATTGGCGATCGGGCTCACGCCGAGGGTCGGGTGGTCGAGGCCGTAGACGCGCTCGCGGTAGCTCGTGAAGAGCTGGCGCACGGTCGCGTTGTGCAAGGTCCAGAGCTTGGCGAAGGTGCCGACGGTCTCGGAGAACGTGCCATGCACGAAGACCAGCAGCGGCCCGCCGTCGGCCGCCGAAGGCACCGCGGCGAGCTTGCGTCCGCTTCCTTTCAGCGGCTCGAGCGTGTCGGCCGAAAGACGGTAGACGCCGGCCTCCACCTTGTTGTCGACCTTCTTCGTGATCGCCGCGGCCGCGAGCTTGGCGGCCGGGTCCTTGACGAGGTCTGTCAGCACCTGGAAGCCGCTCAGCAGCGCCTGACCCATCCAGCCGCGCGTTGCGCTGCGCGTCGCCGCGGCTTCGAGCCCGGGCCAGCCGAGCTGCGCCGGAACGACGATCTCGCTCGCACCGACCGCGCCGGTACCGCGCGTGCCGAGCGCGCTGCGCGTCACCGACGCGCTTTGCGCGAGCAGGAGGTCGCGCGCGTCGGCCGGATGGAGCACCAGCGTCGGGCCGTTGGCGACGTCGAGGACGACGACGTCCTCGCCCGGCCGCGCGACGACCCGCACCGGCTCGCCGTTGCCGCGCTCGGTGCCGACGCGCACCGCCGCCTTGACGCCTGGCGCTCCCGAGCGCGGCGCCGGGGCGGGCTGCGCCTGGCCGGGGACGATGAAGGTGATGTCGTTCGAGCTGCTGCCGGTCGCCATGGACGCTCCTCAGTGCGAGGCCGGCAAGCGCCGGCGCGGCCGGGTCAGACGCGAAAGGGCTGCTGCGCGAGGAAAGGCCCCGCCGCTCCCAGCGCGAACAGGTTGGGCGTTTGGGTCGCGGGCATGCGCGCCTTGATGCGGGCGTGGAAGTTGGCGTAGTTGCCCTGGAAGGTTCCCTGGTTCCAGATCTTGAGGAGTTGCTCGGTGAACGCCCCGTTGTGCTCGCCGTCCATCGAGGTCTGGTTGTCCTGGCAGCCCGAGAT
>DASXXO010000413.1:0-3353 GCA_036503045.1 Caldimonas sp.
ATCGGGCAAACCCGCGAATGTTAAGGGATGCGGGGGTCCGGCAATGGCGGAGCCTCCCCGGGCGCCCTTCGGGCCGGCGTGCCCCTTAACATCACACTTTGCGCCGAGACGTCAGCCATGAGCCTGCACAACGTCACCCCCGGGGCGAACGCGCCCGACGAGTTCAACGTGATCATCGAGATCCCGATGAACGCCGACCCGATCAAGTACGAGGTCGACAAGGAAAGCGGCGCGATGTTCGTCGACCGCTTCATGAGCACGGCGATGCACTACCCGTGCAACTACGGCTACATCCCGCAGACCCTGTCCGACGACGGCGACCCGGTCGACGTGCTCGTGATCACGCCGTTTCCGCTCGCGGCGAGCGTCGTCGTCACCTGCCGGCCGATCGGCGTGCTCAAGATGGAGGACGAGGCGGGCGGCGACGCCAAGCTGCTCGCCGTGCCGATCGACAAGATCCTGCCGATCTACCGCCAGTGGCAGCAGCCCTCCGACCTGCACGAGATGCGGCTGCACCAGATCCAGCACTTCTTCGAGCACTACAAGGACCTCGAGGCCGGCAAGTGGGTCAAGGTCGGCGGCTGGGAAGGACCGGATGCAGCGCGTGCCGAGGTCCGCAACGGAATCGCGAGCTACGCCGCGGCGACGGCCCAGCGCCAGTCATGACGCACGCGACGCCGTTCAGCCGCCGCCGGCGTCCTTGAACGGGCGCCGCTCGGCGAGCTCGTCGAGGTAGCTCTCGACTCCGGCGCCTTCGCGGGCGATGAAGTCGTCGATCGCGCGCGCGAATTGCGGATGGGCGAGCCAGTGCGCCGACCAGGTCTGCACCGGCAGCAGGCCGCGCGCCATCTTGTGCTCGCCCTGCGCGCCGCCTTCGAAGCGCTGGTAGCCGTTGGCGATGCACCAGGCGAGCGGCTGGTAGTAGCAAGCGTCGAAGTGCAGGCAGTGGACGTGCTCGGCTGCGCCCCAGTAGCGGCCGAACGCGCTCTTGCGATCCGGGTCGATCGTGACCAGTGAGCTCGCGATCCGCTTGCCGGCGCGCCAGGCGGTAAAGAGGAGCCAGTGGCGGCCCATCGTCGCTGCAGCGCGCGCGAAGAAGTCGCGCGTCAGGTACGGCGTCGAGTGGTGCGCGCGGTAGGTGAGGGTGTAGCAGCGGTAGAAGAAGTCCCAGTCGGCGCGCCCGATCGCGTCGCCGCTGGCGACGCCGTAGCTCACGCCGGCCTCGGCGACCCGGCGCTGCTCCTGCTGGATCTTCTTGCGCTTGTCGCGCTGCAGGCTGGCGAGGAAGTCGGCGAAATCGGCGTACGGGGAGGGCGTGCGGTTGGTCCAGTGAAACTGCACGGTCGTGCGCAGCGACCAGCCCGCGGCGCGCGCGGCTGCCTGGTCGGCATCGTCGAGGAAGAGCAGGTGCGCCGACGACAGCCCCGCCGAGCGCGCGAGCTGCTCGATCGCGCGCAGAAGAACGAGCCGATGCTCGCTCGAGCGCGCCAGCAGGCGAGGCCCGGGAACCGGCGTGAACGGCACCGCGTCGAGCAGCTTCGGGTAGTAGTCGAGGCCGTGACGCCGATACGCGTCGGCCCATGCCCAATCGAACACGTACTCGCCGTACGAGTGGTCCTTGAGGTAGAGCGGGCAGGCGGCGACCAGCTCGCCGGCCCGCTCGAGTGCAAGGAAGTGAGGCGCCCAGCCGGTGCGCCCGACCGCGCTCGCCGAGTCGTGGAGCGCACGCAGGTAGGCGATCGAGACGAACGGCGTCGCCGATGGCTGCGCGGCGACGAGCGCATCCCACCCTGCAGCGTCGATCTCGCCGGGATCGTCGAACACCCGGATCGCATATTCCTCGGTGGTCGATCGCTTCTGTTCGCGCGGTCTCGCGTGATCGCTCATGGGTCGCGACGATCTTAGGTCGAACTCGTTCGTGGTGCCGGAGCGACGTGCGCGTTGCCGCGCGCTTGACTACACTCGGTCGCATTGCAGCGCGCCGGAGCGGCCCATGAAGCAGATCACCGCCATCGTCAAGCCGTTCAAGCTCGAGGAGGTGCGGGAAGCCCTGGCCGAGATCGGCGTCTCCGGGCTCACCGTGACCGAGGTCAAGGGTTTCGGCCGTCAGAAAGGCCACACCGAGCTCTACCGCGGCGCCGAGTACGTGGTCGACTTCCTGCCCAAGGTAAAGATCGAGGTCGCCGTCAAGGACAGCGAGGCCGAGCGCTGCATCGATGCGATCGTCAAGGCCGCCAAGACCGGCAAGATCGGTGACGGCAAGATCTTCGTCACGACGATAGACCACGTGGTGCGGATTCGCACCGGCGAGCTCAACGAGGACGCGGTCTGACGCGCATTGCACGAGCGTCGTCGGCGGCGCGCACCAGGCGCGTCCCGCACAGGCGGTCGTGCCAGAACTGGCGGTCGGGCGCGAGGAGGGCGAGCAGCGCGTAGGCGAGGGTCCAGACCGCGACGGCGGCGAGGCTCGCTGCGGGCGGCCAGTGCAGCGCCGAAGCGACGAGCGTCGGCGGCCCGAACCAGGCCACGCAGCAGGCGAGATAACGGGCGAGCGCGCGTCCTTGCGAGAGCGGCGCTCCGGCGGCGGTCACGACGCGGATCCGCCAGGTCTGCATCGCCAGAGTCTGGCCGCGCCTGGACCAGAGCCAGACGAAGTAAACGCCGTACATGACGAGCGCGTAAGCGCGCAGCGCCGTGTCGCTCTGCAGCGGATGCCGCTGCCCCGTCTGGGCGAAGAAGATCGCGCCGAGCACGCCGGGAACCAGCGCCAGGCCGAACAGCAGCATCGCTTCATACACGAAGCACGCCATGCGCCGGGCGAGCGACGGCGTCGCTGCCGGTGCGGCGTCCGGCAAGCCCGGCTCGCTCTGCCGGGCGGTCACCGCGGCGACGATGAGCCCGGCCTGGCGGCGGCGGGCACGACGGTGCGTGCCGAGGACGACGCGCTGCCGCTGAGCACCGCCGCCGCCTGCGGCCCGCGCTGTGGCAGAAGCGTCGAGCGCTGGACGAACTCGGACGTCGTCGCGATCTTCGGCATGCCGCTCTGCTGGTGCGGCGGAGGCGTGGGGTGGCGCGTGATCAGCGTCGTCGTCGCGCCCGGCGCGGCCTGCACGAGGGTCGGCGACACCGGGCGGGGCGGTTGCGCGAGCGTCGGATTCGGCACCAGGTTCGCCTTCGCTTCCTTGCTGTCGCGCGCGCCGCGGCCGGGGCGTGACGCAGCCTCGTGCGGAGCGCTGGCGGCGGCGCGGGCGGCGAGCAGCGCGCGCTGCTCGGGCGAGAGCGCCTGGTATTCCTGCCAACGGGCGCTCCGGTCGGGTGCCGGCAGCTGGCGCGCCTCCTCGAAGCGAAGACGC
>DASXXO010000414.1:0-1676 GCA_036503045.1 Caldimonas sp.
CATCGAAGGGGCTGGTCGTCGACGGCCCATTCGACGTCATCGTCGTCTCCGGCTCGGTCGCCGAGGTGCCGCGGTCGCTCCTCGGCCAGCTGAAGCCCGGCGGCAGGCTGACCGCGATCGTCGGCCAGCAGCCGATCATGCAGGCCGTCCTCCTCACCCGCGGCGACGACGCGGGCCATTCGACGGTCGAGCTGTTCGACACCGTCGCGCCGCGCCTCGTGGGCTTCCCTGAGCCGAGCCGCTTCACCTTCTGACGACAACCCGAACGACGATGCCGGCGCGCAGCTCGTCGCAAGGTTTCGCGGTCGCGGTCGCCTCCAGGCGCAGGCCGTCGCATCGACGCACCGGGCCACGACGGGCTCGCCTATAACCTCGCGGGGCGCCGCGGCCGCCATGCGGCATCGCCTCGCACCCGCCGCGCCGCAAAGCAATCGCACACAAGGGAACCCGCATGGCCGTCGAGATCCGAAACCAGCGTCGATCGCCTCGGCGGCAGCGTCGTGCGTCGGTCATCGGGGTCCCGGCGGTCATTGCCGGGCTGTCGCTCGCGTCGATGCCGCTGCGCGCGCAGTCGTTGCTCGAGCTCTACGAAGCGGCGCACGGCTACGACGCGACCTACCTGTCGGCACGTGCGCTCGCCGACTCGGCGACCTATCGGGTCGAGCAGACCCGCGCGCTGATGCGACCGAGCGCCTCGCTCTCGGCCGATGTCGGCCGGGTCCAGACCAAGCCGACGATCGGCGACAACTTCGGCAGCAACGCGCTCAGCGCGACGCTGAACGGCAAGCAGCCGCTCTTCAATCGCGGCAACAGCGCGACCATCGCCCAGGCCGAGCGCACGCTCGAGTCGTCGCTCGCCGACCTCGACACCGCCGAGCAGGACCTCATCCTGCGCCTCAGCCAGGCCTACTTCGACGTCCTCGGCGCTCAGGACACCCTCGAGACGACGCGCGCGAACAAGACGGCGATCGCGGAGCAGCTCGCGTCGGCCAAGCGCAACTTCGAGGTCGGCACGGCGACGATCACCGACACCCGCGAGGCGCAGGCGCGGTTCGACCTGGCGACGGCGCAGGAGATCGCGGCCAGCAACGACCTCGTCACCAAGCGGATCGCGCTCGACCAGCTGGTCGGCCGCGACAACGTCGTGCCGCACCAGCTCGCCGGCCCACTGGTACTGCCGCCGACGGCGTCGACGCCGGTCGATCAGCTCGTCAGCCGCGCCGCCGAGGAGCACCCGGCAGTGCGGCGTGCCCAGGTTGCCTACGACATCGCGCAGCTCGAGACCGAAAAGGCGCGCGCGCAGGCGCTGCCGACGATCGACGCGATCGCATCGGTCACCGGCGGCCACGGCACGATCGCCGCGAACGCCACCGGCTACAACGCCGCCGGCACCCTCGGCGTCCAAATCAACGTGCCGCTCTACGCCGGCGGCTCGATCCAGAACCGCATCCGCGAGACGATCGTCCTCGAGGAGCGCTCACGCAACGACCTCGAAGCGGCACGCCGCGCCGTGACGCAGGCGACAAAACAGGCGTACTACACCGTGCAATCGAGCGCCGCGCAGGTGAAGGCGCTCGAGGCGGCCGAGGCGTCGAGCCAGCTGGCGTTGGAAGCGACGCAGCTCGGCTATCGCGTCGGCATCCGCGTCAACGTCGACGTGCTGAACGCGCAGAGCC
>DASXXO010000415.1:0-7949 GCA_036503045.1 Caldimonas sp.
GAGGCCCGGATCGCGCGCGATCGGGCCTCTGGCTTCGCCTTGCGTCAGGTCAGGACGAGGACGGCCGCTTCATCTGGCAGCTGGTCGGCGTGCTCGAGACGTAGTTCGGGTACTCGGCGACCGTCGCCAGCGTCATGCCGGTGTTCTCGATGCTGTAGGTGAACTTGCCGCCGACCGGACGCCACACGGTGATGTAGAGCGGCTGCTGGAGCTGGTGGTCGGTCTTGCGCATCTCGACGTCGCCGCCGAACATGCTCTTCCACTTCAGACCTTCGAGCGCCGCCGCCACCTTCACCGGGTCGGTCGACTTGGTCTGGGCCATCGCCTGCGAGAGCGACTCGAGCATGCGGTAGATCGAGCCGGTGTAGAAGTCGTCGTTGTACTTCTTCTTGAACTCCTCGCCCCACTGGTCGTAGACGCCGCCCATGTTGGCGGCGGCATACGCGACCTGGTAGACCTTGCCGTCGCCGTTGTGGCCGAGCGCCGTCGGTGTTCCGGTCACGCCGGTGTAGTAGGTGAAGAACTTGCCGTTGTAGCCGCCCTCGACGGCGGCCTTGACGAGCAGCGCCAGATCGGACCCCCAGTTGCCGGTGATCACCGAATCGGCGCCCGACGCCTTGATCTTGGCGATGTAGGGCGCGAAGTCGCGCACCTGCGCGAGCGGATGGAGCTCTTCGCCGACGATCTCGATGTCGGGGCGCTTTCTCTTCAGGTCTTCCTTCGCGAACTTCGCGACCTGCTGGCCGTGCGAGTAGTTCTGGTTGAACAGGTAGACCTTGTGGATGTCTTTCTGATCCTTCATGAAGGTGGTCATCGCCTCCATCTTCATGGTCGTGTCGCCGTCGTAGCGGAAGTGCCAGTAGCTGCATTTGCTGTTCGTCAGGTCGGGGTCGACCGCGGCCTCGTTGAGGTAGATCACCTCCTTGCCGGGATTGCGCTCGTTGTACTTGTTGATCGCGTCGACCAGCGCCAGCGCGACCGACGAGCCGTTGCCCTGGATGATGTAGCGGATCCCCTGGTCGGTCGCCGACTTGAGCGCATTCAGGCTCTCGGTCGGCGACAGCTTGTTGTCGATGCCGACGATCTCGAACTGCACGCCCGCCGGATTGATCTGGTTGAACTTCTCGATCGCGAACTGCCAGCTCTTCAGCTGGTTGTTGCCGACCGGCGCCATGAGGCCGGAGAGCGGGTCGATCCACGCCATCTTGACGACCTGCCCCTGGAGCGGCTTCGCGCCCATCTTGGCTTGGCCGAGCGCCGTCCCCGCGGACACGACGAGCGCGGCACCGACGCACGCGGCGAATGCACTCCGAGCAAGCGGTGCGAGGTGATAGGTCATGTTTTCTCCTGCGAGGGCAAAGTACACCGTGCGGAAGTTAACGGAAGCAGCCCTCGAGCCGTTACAGGGACTTCCCCAGAAACCCCGCTTCGGCGTCGTTTCGTCGACGCCTGCACGGTGGTATAGCCCTGCGGCGCCGGCAGCGCAAGCAAGCGGCGATAGACTCCGCACCGCCCGGCGCGCGCGCCGACTGAGTGCACGCCAGGGTCCATGAAGCTATTCCTCGACTTCCTTCCGCTCATCCTGTTCTTCGGCGTCTTCAAGATCGCCGACCTGAACGCCGAGGCGGCCGCCCGCTACGCCACCGAGCACCTCGGCTTCGTCGTCTCGGGCGGCGTCGTCGGCGTCGACGAAGCGCCGGTGCTGCTCGCCACCGTCGTCGTCATCGTCGCCACGCTGCTGCAAATCACGGCGCTGTTGTTGACGCGACGCAAGGTCGACACGATGCTCTGGGTGACCTTCGCCCTGATCGCCGTGCTCGGCGGCATGACGGTCTGGTTCCACAGCCCGACCTTCATCAAGTGGAAGCCCAGCGTGCTCGACTGGGCGATGGCGCTCGCGCTCTGGCTCAGCCAGTCGGTCTTCAAGAAGAACCTGCTGCAGGCGCTCGTCGGCGACCAGCTCGAGCTGGCCAAGCCGGTGTGGCAGCGGCTGAACCTCGCCTGGATCGCGTTCTTCGTTCTGATGGGCATCGCCAACCTGTACGTCGCCTACACCTACTCGACTTCGGTCTGGGCCACCTTCAAGGTGTTCGGCCTGACCGGGCTGATGCTGCTCTTCATGCTGGCGCAGGGGTTCTACATCGCGCGCTTCGTGAAGGACGACGAGGGCCCTCGCGAGGCGCCCCACCCCCGCCCGGCCGCCTCGGTAGGACCGGATTCGCAATGAGCGTCACCGCGGCCGAGATCGAGGCGGTGTTGCGCGCCGGGCTCGCGCCGGAAGCACTCGAGGTCGTCGACGACAGCCATCAGCATGTCGGCCACGCAGGCGCGCGCGAGGGGCGCCATTTCAGCGTCGCGATCACGAGCGCGCGCTTCGAAGGCCTGAGCCGGGTCGCCCGACATCGGCTCGTATATGATGCGCTCGTCGAACTGATGCCCCGCGGCATCCACGCCCTGGCGATCGACGCCCGCACTCCGAGCCCCGGCTGAGCGCGCACGGCCCTCGGCCCAGATCCGGGGTTTCCCGGCCTTCCGTTTTCCATCACCCGTCCGCCCGAAAGGCACGTTCCACCATGAAGCAGAGAGTTATTGCAGCGAGCTTGGTGCTCGCCGCCGCCAGCCTGGCCTCGCTGGGCGCGCAGGCCCAAAACGTCGCCGTCGTCAACGGCAAGCCGGTTCCCAAGGCGCGCGTCGACACGATCGTCACCCAGGTCCAGAAGCAGGCCGCCGCGCGCGGCCAGCAGGTCCCGCCGGACCTCGAGAAGCTGGTGCGCGACAAGGTCGTGACCGATGAGATCCTGAGCCAGGAAGCCGAGCGCCGCGGCCTCGCATCCTCGCCCGATTTCAAGTCGCAGATGGAGCTCGCGCGCCAGGGGATCCTGATCGGCCTGCTCTCGCAGGACCTCGACAAGACCACCAAGATCACCGACGCCGACGTGCAGAAGGAGTACGACAAGTTCAAGGCGCAGGCGAGCGGCACCGAGTACAAGGCGCGCCACATCCTGGTCGAGAAGGAAGACGAGGCGAAGGCGCTCCTCGCCCAGCTCAAGGCCGGGGCGAAGTTCGAGGACCTGGCGAAGAAGAACTCGAAGGATCCAGGCTCGGCGCCGAACGGCGGCGAGCTCGACTTCGCGAGCCCGTCGTCCTACGTTCCCGAGTTCGCGCAGGCGCTGGTGGCGTTGAAGAAGGGCGAGACCACCGAGACGCCGGTCAAGACGCAGTTCGGCTACCACATCATCCGGCTCGACGACACGCGGCCGGCGCAGTTCCCGCCGCTCGCCGACGTCAAGCCGCAGATCACGCAACGCCTGCAGCAGGAAAAGGCCCAGGCGTTCCGCGACGAGCTGCGCGCGAAGGCGAAGACCGACTACAAGTTCACCAACTGACCGGCAGCGCCTAGGCCGCCGCCACGGCGGCCGGCGCGGCGCTCACGCGGCCGGCCTCGATGTGCAGCTGCTGGTCGCAGCGTGCGGCGAGCGCCGTGTCGTGGGTGACGAGCACGAGCGTCGTCCCCGCCTCGCGGTTGAGCTCGAGCATCAGCGCCATCACCGTCTCGCCGGTCGCGAAGTCGAGGCTGCCGGTCGGCTCGTCGGCGAGCAGCAGCATCGGGCGGACGACGAAAGCGCGCGCCAGCGCGACGCGTTGCTGCTCGCCGCCCGAGAGCACGCGCGGATAGTGGCGCAGCCGCTCGCCGAGGCCCACGCGACGCAGCATCTCGGTCGCGAGGGCGCGCGCGTCGACGCGGCCCTGCAGCTCGAGCGGCAGCATGACGTTCTCGAGCGCGGTCAGGTTGGCGAGCAACTGGAAGCTCTGGAAGACGAAGCCGACCTTGGCGGCGCGTACGCCCGCACGCTCGTCCTCGCCGATCGCGAACAGGTCGATGCCGTCGAGCCGCACGGTGCCGGCGGTCGGCGTATCGAGCCCGGCGATCAGCGAAAGCAGGGTGCTCTTGCCCGACCCCGACGCGCCGACGATCGCCACCGAGCGTTGCCGCGGCAAGGTGAAATCGATCTCGTGGAGAATCGTCAGCGTGCCGGTCGAGTCCTGCACGCGCTTGGTGAGTCGCTCGACGGCGATGATCGGTTCTGACATGAGGGATGGTGGCTCGAGGGCGGTGACGCGCCGGCGCTGGCTGGCGGACTGTAGCGTGGCGCTGGCGAGCGTCGCGTCGCTCGCGCTCATTCCCGCACATGGCGCCGTCGGCGCGGTGCCGACGATCCTCGTCGTCGGCGACAGCCTGTCGGCCGAATACGGCCTGGCGCGTGGCAGCGGCTGGGTCGCACTGCTCGAGCAGCGCCTTCAGCGCGAGCACATCAACGCGACCGTCGTCAACGCGAGCATCAGCGGCGACACCACGGCGGGCGGCCTGGCGCGCCTGCCGTCGCTGCTGCGCGACCGCAAGCCCGCGCTCGTCGTCATCGAGCTCGGCGCCAATGACGCGCTGCGCGGCCTGCCGCTCGAGACGACACGCGCCAACCTGGCTGCAATGGCGCAGATGGCCAAGGCGGCCGGCGCCAAGGTCGTCATCATCGGCATGCAGCTGCCGCCCAACTACGGCCGTGCCTACGGTGAGCGCTTCGCGGCGCTGTTCGCCGACGTCGCACGGATGGAAGGCGCGGCGCTGGTGCCCTTCATGCTGAAGGGCGTCGCCGACGTCCCCGAGGCGGAGTCGATGTTCCAGCCCGACCGCTTCCATCCGCTCGCGAGCGCCCATCCGACGATCCTCGCGAACGTCTGGCCGGTGCTGGCGCCGCTGCTGAAGTAGCGCGAGCGGCGCCGCGGCCGGCGCCGGATCAGCGCTGCTTGTCGGCCTTGTCTTGCGGTCGCTCTTCTTTACCGGTCGGCGCTTCCGGACGCGTCATGCGCGGCTGCCCCTGCGGCGGCGGCGCGACGGCGGCGGGCGGGCGCTGCGCCGCAGGCGGTTGCGCCTCGGGAACGCGCGCGGCGGCGGGCGGGCGCGCAGCCTCGGTCGCGCGCGGCACTTCGTTCGGACGCGGCGGCTGGAATCGCTCCGTCGGGTGCGGCGGCTGCGCAACTTCGCGCGGCGGCGCGCCGTCGTGCACCGCGTTGTTGCGCGGGCCGGGAACGACCGACGCCTTCGGGCCACCGCGATCGTCGCCGGCGACCTCGCGTCCGCGATAGCCAGGCCTGCCCTGCGCATCGTTCGATGGCGCGTTGCGTTGCACCGGACTCGGCGGAGCGACCGCGGCGGGAGCGGGAGCGGGAGCGGGAGCGGGAGCCACCGCGGCCGGTGCCGCGCCGTCGCGCGGCGGCGCGCTCTGGCGTCCCGGGATGCCGCGCGCTCCCGGCTGCTCGCTCGACGGCTCGACGAGCGGGCCGCGACTGCGCACCGGAGGACCGGGAGGGGCCGGAGCCGCGTTGGCAGTCGGCGGCAGCGCGGCCGCCTGGCCGGCATTTGGGCGCGCGCCGAAGCCGCCGCGCGCGTGCGCTTCGAACGGCGGCCGCGGCGGCGGACTTCCTTGCGGCGGCCGCGGGGCCGCCGACGGGGTAGTCACCGGCGGCGCAGTCATGACCCGCGCCGGTGCCGCGTTGGCGACGATCTCGCGCACCTGCGGGTCGTTGCGCAAGCGCGCAGCGGCGGGCGCGACCGGCTGACGACGCGCGATCACCTCGGCAGGAACGACGGTCACGGCATGCGGGAACTTGCGGTTCGCGAAGTCGCGCTCGCCGTTGGGGTTGTTGATGACGGTCGTGATGTTGGTGACGTTGGTGACGTGCGTGATGTTGACCTCGCGCACATAGCGCGGGCTCGCACGATAGGCCGGCACGTAGACCTCGCGCGGCGCGAGCGGAAACCAGCCGACCGGGGCGCTGCCGACCGACAGCGAGACGCCGACCCCCGGGCCGCCGATCCAGGCGACGAGCGCCGGCGCATAGACCGGCCGCGCGACGAACGTCCCGGGCGCCCAGCACCAGGTGTCGCGTCGATAGACCCAGCGGCCGTAGTGGAACGGCGCGAAGCCCCACGGCGCGTCGTCGACCCACGTCCACCCCCACGGGCGAACCCAGGCCCAGTGGCCGGCGCTGTACGGCGCCCAGCCGACGGCAACGGCGCTCGGAATCCAGAGCGCGCCGTACTCGGGTGTCTGCTCCCAGCGGCCGTAGCGGTCGAGGTCCTCGGCGCCGGTCATCTCGGGCGAGACGTAGCGCTCCGTCGCGACGCGATCCTCGGCACGGTCGCGCTCGTCGTTCCAGCCGGCGAAGTCGTCGCGCGCGGGCTGCAGCATCGCGTACTGCGGCACGCCGGCGGAGTCGATCCAGAACTGCGCGTGCTGGCCGCTCATGACGGGAAGCGCGGTGTTGCGCGCCTCGTAGACCGCCTGCCCTTGCATCGCCGTGACTTCACTCGCCTGGTCGAAGCGGTCGAAGCGGTAGCGACCGACGACCTGGACCCGAAAGCGTCCTTCGTCGGTGTCGAGCGTGAACTCGGCGAGCGACTGCGGGCTCCTGAAGCGCGTCGCGACGCTGCCGCCTTGCAGCCGCACGTTGTAGTGGGTGTCGTCGAGGCGGACGATCTCCAGCTCGCTCGCCTGGTCGAGACGCAGCGTCGTCGAGCCGAGCGTGATCTCGGCGTGCGCGCCGTTGTCGGTGGCGATGCGGTCGCCGGTCGTGAGGGGCCGGTTGCGGTCCACCGCGAGCCACTCGTTCGATTCGGGGCTGTACAGCCAGACCTGGCCGGCAACTTCGCTCAGGCGCGCGACGCGGCTCGGCGGATCGCCGCCCGCGGACTGCGCCCGCGCCGTGACGGCGACTGCGCATGCAAGCAGCGCGGTCAGCACGACGAGCCACCCGCGAAGCGACGGCCGCAGCCCGAGCGCTTGGCCACCACTGCGGTGCGACGACAACTTCATCACGATCTCCTGTGTGCGCGCAGCGTTTGGGCCTGCCCGTCTGCGTTCAACGGCCGGACAGCGCCGCGCGCCGACCGACCGGCCAGGCGACACGTTCATTTACACCCTCGGGGCGTGTGCCGATCGCTGCCAGGCCGCTCAGGCGTCGCCTTTTGGGTCGAGCCCGGGGAAGAGCACGCTCGTGAAGCCGAACCGGCTGAAGTCGCGGATCCGCATCGGATAGAGCTTGCCGATCAGATGGTCGCACTCGTGCTGGACGACGCGCGCATGGAAGCCCTCGGCTGCCCGCTCGAACGGCCGCCCCTCGACGTCGAAGCCGCGATAGCGGATGCGCGCGAAGCGTGGCACCACGCCGCGCATCCCGGGCACGGACAGGCACCCTTCCCAGCCCTCCTCCTCGTCGCTGCCGATCGGCTCGATCGTCGGATTGAGGAGCACCGTCTCGGGCACCGCAGGCGCGTCCGGGTAGCGGTCGTTGTGCTGGAAGCCGAAGATCACGAGCTGCAGATCGACGCCGATCTGCGGCGCGGCGAGTCCGGCGCCGTCGACCGCGCGCATCGTCTCGAACATGTCGGCGACGAGCTCGCGCAGATCGGGCGTCGCGAACCGTTCGACCGGCCGCGCCACGGCGAGCAGGCGCGGATCGCCCATCTTCAGGATCGCATGCGTGGCCATCAGAGACTCCCCACAGCGCCCTCTTCGTTCGCGGCGCGCTGCGCCCGCCAGGCGGCGATCACGTCGGCCGGCGCCTGCACGAGCTCGATCAGGACACCGGCGCCGGCGATCGGGAAGGCCTCGTTCGGGCGCGGGTGGATGAAGCAGATGTCGTGTCCGGCGGCGCCGGCGCGGATCCCGCCCGGCGCCATGCGCACGCCGTTCGCCTCGAGCCAGGCCACCGCGGCGCGCAGGTCGTCGATCCACAGTCCGACGTGGTTGAGCGGCGGCAGGTGCACCGCGGGCTTGGCGGTCGGATCGATCGGCTCCATCAGATCGACCTCGACGCGCGCGAGCCCGTCGCCGAGCACGGCGATGTCCTCGACGACGTTCTCGCGCTCGGAACGGAACCAGCCGGTGACC
>DASXXO010000416.1:0-4546 GCA_036503045.1 Caldimonas sp.
CCGACCGACGGGCGATGAGCGCGGCGGCGAGCTCTCGCGTGGCCGACATCGCGTCGTGGCTGCGCTGGCCGATGGTCCGGTCAGAACCGGCGCAGGTTCGGCGACAGGCTCGTCGTTTCCTCGGGCCGCACGTCGATCGTGATCTCGGTGAAGCTCGGCTGGTCGCTTTCCTCTTCCTTCTTCTGCACGATGCGCGAGACCGGCGTCATGTCGTTCTGGAGGCGCCACATCAGGTTGGTCGGCGAGTCGGCGTAGGCGAGGCCTTCGTCGCGGGTGATGACGTTGTTCTCGATCATCCGCGCCAGATCCTGCTCGAACGTCTGCGAGCCTTCGGCAAGCGACTTCTCCATCGCCTCCTTGACGCCGCTGAAGTCGCCGCGCTCGATCAGCTCCTGGATCAGCTTGGTGTTGAGCAGCACCTCGACTGCCGGCATGCGGCCGCCGGCGACGCTGCGCACGAGCCGTTGCGAGACGATCGCGCGCGTGCCTGCCGCGAGGTCGGCGAGCAGCGCGGGGCGGGATTCCGGCGTGTAGAACGACAGGATCCGGCCGAGCGCGTGGTAGCTGTTGTTGCCGTGCAAGGTTGACAGCACGAGGTGCCCGGAGAGCGAGTACGAGATTGCCGCGGTCATCGTCTCGCGGTCGCGGATCTCGCCGATCATGATCAGGTCGGGCGCCTGGCGCAGCGCCGTCTTCAGGCCGATCTGCAGGTTCTGCGTGTCGCGGCCGACCTCGCGCTGGTTGACCACCGACTTCTTGTTGTTGAAGATGAACTCGATCGGGTCCTCGATCGTGAGGATGTGGCCGGCCATCTGCTGGTTGCGCTGCTCGAGCATCGACGCCAGCGTCGTGCTCTTGCCGGTCCCCGTCGCGCCGACCATCAGGATCAGGCCGCGCTTTTCCATCACCAGCGTGCTCAGGATCGACGGCACGTTGAGGCTCTCGAGCGTCGGAATCTCGAACGGAATGCAGCGGAACACGGCGGCGATCGAGCCGCGCTGCTTGAATCCCGAGAGGCGAAAGCTGCCGACGCCGGCGAGGCCGACGCCGATGTTGAGCTCGCCGGTGTCCTCGAGCTCCTCGAGCTGACTCGGCGTCAGCAACTCGGCGAGCAACTGGCGCGGCTGCGTGTGCGTGAGCGGCTGGTCGGAGAGCTGGAGCAGCTGGCCGTTGATCTTGATCAGGATCGGCGAGCTCGCCGACAGGTAGACGTCGGACGCGCCCTTCTCCGACATCAGCCGCAGCACGCGCTCCATGTTTCCGGCGCTCATGAGAATCCCTTCAGCTTCGCAGCAGTTCGTTGATGCTCGTCTTGGCGCGCGTCTGCGCGTCGACGCGCTTGACGATGACGGCGCAATACAGGCTGTGGCTGCCGTCGGCCGCGGGCAGGTTGCCGCTGACGACGACCGAGCCGGCGGGGATCCGGCCGTAGCTCACCTGGCCGGTCGCGCGGTCGTAGATCTTGGTGCTCTGGCTGATGTAGACGCCCATCGAGACGACCGAGTTCTCCTCGACGATCACGCCCTCGACGATCTCGGAGCGCGCGCCGATGAAGCAGTTGTCCTCGATGATGGTCGGGTTGGCCTGCATCGGCTCGAGCACGCCGCCGATGCCGACGCCGCCCGAGAGGTGCACGTTCCTGCCGATCTGCGCGCACGAGCCGACGGTGACCCAGGTGTCGACCATCGTCCCCTCGTCGACGTAGGCGCCGATGTTGACGTAGCTCGGCATCATGACGACGTTCTTCGCCAGGAACGAGCCCCGCCGCGCGACTGCCGGCGGAACGACGCGAACGCCGCTCGCGCGCAAGGCAGCCTCGCTGCCGCTCGAGAACTTGGGCGCGACCTTGTCGAAGAAGGCGAGCTCGCCGCTCTGCATGAAGCGGTTTTCGCTCAGCCGAAAGCTCAGCAGCACCGCCTTCTTGACCCACTGGTTGACGCTCCACTCGCCCACGCTGCGCCGCTCGGCGACGCGGATCTCGCCGGCGTCGAGCGCGGCGATCACGTCTTCAACCGCAGCGCGGACTTCGGGGCTGTTTGCCGGGTCGAGCGCAGCGCGCCCTTCCCAGGCGAGTTCGATGGTGCTTTGAAGCGGGTGGGTCATGGAGGAGTCGAAAGCATTGGCATTGTAGGGAGGGGGCACGTTGCGAGCGAGTCCGCTGCGGCACCGCCCCGGCACTATTGCCCAGATCGATGGCGCGCGCCGGGATCGCTCTCGTGCGGCAGGACGACCGCAGGCGCGGGCGTCCAGCCCTTCTTGCGATGCTCGGCAACGACGTTGGTGTAGATGCCGCCGCGCACGTTCCAGCGCGCGACGATGCGAACGAAGCGCGGCTTCGTCGCGGCGACGATGTCGTCGACGATCGTGTTGGTCACCTGCTCGTGAAACGCGCCGACGTCGCGGTAGCTCCACAGGTAGAGCTTCAGACTCTTCAGCTCGATGCACAGGCGATCGGCGACCATGTCGATCGTGAAGTGCGCGAAGTCGGGCTGTCCGGTGAGCGGGCAGTTGCAGGTGAATTCCGGGATGACGAACTGGATCACGTAGTCGCGATCCGGATTCGGATTGGCGAACACGTCGAGGTGCTTCTGCGGCTTGCTCGGCGGCGCCGCGGGCGCCTTGCGGGTCGAGCCGAGCGTGTTTGGGCGGGGGGTTCGGGCCATGCCGGATGCGCTCGCGCGCGCTCGGATCGAGAGGGTCGCGATGCTATCATCCGGGCGCTCCACGCCTCCGCTTGCGCGGCGTTTTTCATAACTAGATCAAGCACTTAGGCAGATCCGCCGCCGCCCAATGCGTCTTCATTCGATCAAGCTCTCGGGCTTCAAGTCCTTCGTCGAACCGACCCACTTCCAGCTTCCCGGCCAGCTCGTCGGCGTCGTCGGCCCGAACGGCTGCGGCAAGTCCAACATCATCGACGCCGTGCGCTGGGTGCTCGGCGAGAGCAAGGCGAGCGAGCTGCGCGGCGAGTCGATGCAGGACGTGATCTTCAACGGCACGAACCTGAGAAAGCCCGCCGGCCGTGCCAGCGTCGAGCTCGTGTTCGACAACAGCGAGGCGCGTGCAGGTGGGCCGTGGAATCGGTTCGCCGAGATCGCCGTCAAGCGGGTGCTGACGCGCGACGGCACCAGCAGCTACCACATCAACGGCCAGCCGGTGCGCCGGCGCGACATCCAGGACGTCTTCCTCGGCACCGGGCTCGGGCCGCGCGCCTACGCGATCATCGGCCAGGGGACGATCTCGCGGATCATCGAGAGCAAGCCCGAGGAGCTGCGCCTCTTCCTCGAAGAGGCTGCCGGCGTCTCCAAGTACAAGGAGCGCCGGCGCGAGACCGAGGCGCGCCTGAAGGACACACGCGAGAACCTGACGCGCGTCGACGACATCCTGCGCGAGCTCAACGGCAATCTCGAAAAGCTCGAAGCGCAGGCCGAGGTCGCGGGACGCTACCGCGCGCTCCAGCACGACGCGCAGCTGAAGCTGCACCAGCTCTGGTTCCTGCGCCACCGCGACGCGGCGCGCGAGGAGGCGCGCGTTGGCCAGGCGGTCGTCGCCGCGGCCGCCGCGCTCGAATCGAAGAGCGCCGACCTGCGCCACGCCGAAGCCGAGCTCGAACAGATCCGCCAGGCGCACTACGACGCCAACGACGCGCTGCACGCGGCGCAGGGCGCGCTCGCCCAGGCCGCCCTCGAGGTGAGCCGGCTCGAGGAGCGGATCCGCTACGTCGCCGCCGGCCGCGAGCGCCTGGTGCGCCAGCGCGCCGACCTCGAAGCGCAAAGCGCCGGCTGGCGCGCGCGGGAAGCCGATGCGCTCGCTGAGCACGCGCGGCTCGGTGACGAGATCGAAGCGGCAGAGCGCAGCGCCGAAGCAATCGGCGCCGAGCTCGTCGCCCACAACGAGCGTCTCGCCACGCACGAAGAGGCGCTGCGCGAGGCGCAGTCGCGCAGCGACGCGCAGCGCAGCGCCGTGGCCGCCGTGCAGCAGCAGATCCAGGTCTCGGCGGCGGAGGCGCGCGGCGTCGACGAGCGGTTGACGCAAGCCGAGACGCGTCGCGACCGGCTGGTCGGCGAAGAGAAGGCGCTGGTCGCGATCGAGCCCGGCGAGCTCGAGGCCGCGCAGCGCGCCGCCGACGAGGCCGAGGCGAAGCACAAGGCGTCGCTCGCCATGGTGGTTGACTGGCAGTCGCGCATCCCTGCGCTCGACGAGGAGCGCCGCGCTTTGCAGGAGCTCGTCAACGAGGAAGCGCGCAAGCACGCCGGGCTCGGCGCGCGTCTCGCTGCGCTCCAGGCCTTGCAGGAGAAGGTGCAGGTCGAGAACAAGCTCAAGCCCTGGCTGTCGCGCCACGGCCTCGATTCGCTCGCGGGCCTCTGGACGCGGATCCGCATCGAGACCGGCTGGGAGGCAGCGCTCGAAGCGGCGCTGCGCGAGCGGCTCGGCGCGCTCGAGATCGGCAGGCTCGACACGGTGCGCGCGTTTGCCGCCGACGCGCCGCCGTCGCGCCTCGCGTTCTTCACCTCTCCGTCGGCGACGTACGCGGCGTCGCACCGCACGC
>DASXXO010000417.1:0-4446 GCA_036503045.1 Caldimonas sp.
CGCACCGACTTCGGCTGCACCGCGTCGTCGAGCGCATGCTGCAACAGCTCGGCGTCGCCGACGCGGTGCAGCCGAAGTCGGTGCGCGTCGCCGACGGCGCGTCGGTGCTGCGGCGCCTGCTCGCCGGCACGTCGCCGCGCGAGTTCGGCTTCGCGGCGATGACCGAGATCGTGCTCTTCCGCGACCAGGGCGCGAAGCTCGTCGGGCCGCTGCCGGAAGCGGTGCAGAACTACACGAGCTACGTCGCGCTGCAGTGGCCGGGCGCGCCGCCGGCCGATCCGGCGCGCGCGCAGGCGGTCGACGCGCTGATGCGCCACCTGCAAGGTGCGCAGGCACGCGCGCAGTTCGTCGACGCCGGCATCGCACCCACGCCATGAAAGGCACGCCTTGAACGCAACGACCTCGATCCCCGCGCCGGCCGTCCCCGCGAACGAGCGCCACGGCTACCTGCGCCAGCCGACCCTGCTCGGCGAGCGGATCGCGTTCATCGCCGACGACGACCTGTGGACGGTCGCAGCGTCGGGCGGCGTCGCGCGGCGCCTGACGGCCGGGCTCTCCGAGCCGTCGACGCCGTCGCTCTCGCCCGACGGCCGCTGGCTCGCCTTCGTCGGTCGCGACGAGCAGCACCCCGAGGTCTATGCGATGCCTTCGGAAGGCGGCCAGGCGCGTCGCCTCACCTGGCTCGGTGCCGACGTGCTCGTGCGCGGCTGGACGCCGGCCGGCGAAATCGTCTACGTGACGACGCAGGGGCAGCCGTTCTTCCGCAATCACCACGCGTTCGCGGTCGCGCCGAGCGGCGGCCCGGCGCGACCGCTCGGCCTCGGCCAGGTCAACCACATCGCGTTCGGCGAAGGCGGCCGTGTCGCGATCGGCCGCAACACCGACGACCCTGCCCGCTGGAAGCGCTACCGCGGCGGCCGCGCCGGCGCGCTCTGGGTCGATGCCGAAGGCAGCGGCACCTTCCGCCGCCTCGCCGAGCTCGCCGGCAACGTCAGCGCGCCGATGTGGATCGGCGCGCGCCTCTTCTTCCTCGGCGACGGCGAAGGCGTCGGCAACCTCTATTCGTGCCGACCCGACGGCAGCGACGCGCGCCGCCACACCGATCACGGCGACTACTACGCGCGCCAGGCGCAGAGCGACGGACGCCGCATCGTGTACGCGTGCGGGGCGCGCCTGTGGCTGTTCGATCCGGCGAGCGACACGACGCACGAGCTCGCGATCGAGACGCCGGCGCACCGCACCCAGGCAGCGCGCCGCTTCGCCGCGCCCGCCGAGCATCTCGAGTCGTTCCGCCTCCATCCGCGTGGCCATTCGCTCGCGGTGGTCGCGCGCGGCCAGCTGTTCGCGATGCCGCTCTGGGAAGGCGCCGCGACGCGGCGCATCGACGACTCCGCAGACGGCGCCGCTGCAGCGAACGGCGACGCCGCGGCGCGCCTGCGCCGCGGCCAGTGGCTCGCCGACGGAGCGACGATGGTCGCGGCGAGCGACGGGTCGGGCGAGGAGCGGCTCGTCGTCTTCGACGCCGCGGGCGCGCGCACCCTGCCGTGGGACACCGGCCACGTCACCGCGCTCGTCGCTGCGCCGGTCGGCGGCGCGGTCGCGTTCGCCAACCACCGCAACGAGGTCTGGATCGGCGACATCGCGAGCGGCGCACTGACCGCCGTCGACACGAGTACGCACGGGCGCAGCGACGATCTCGCCTGGTCGCCCGACGGCGCGTGGCTCGCCTACACGTTCGCCGCCGACACGCGCCACGTTGCGCTCAAGCTCTTCTCGCGCGCGAGCGGCACCGTCACCTGGCTCACCGATCCCGAGTTCCGCGACGCGGCGCCGGCGTTCGATCCCGAAGGCCGCTACCTCTACTTCGTTTCGGTGCGCACCTTCGATCCGGTCTACGACAACGTCCACTTCGACCTCAGCTTCCCGCGCGGCGCGCGGCCGTACCTGATCGCGCTGCAGGCCGGCGGCCGGCCGCCTTTCGACCCCGAGCCGCGTGGCCTCGGCGGCGAGACCAAGAGCAGCGCAGGCAGCGCGACGGCCGCGGTCGCGCGAAGCGACCCGGCGAGCCCGCCCGCGCCGCCCGCACCGGTGCGCATCGACCTCGACGGCATCGTCCGCCGCGTCGCCGCGTTCCCGGTGGCCGAAGCGCGCTACGGCAGGATCGCCGGCGTCGCCGCTCGCAAGGTCGTCTGGAGCCTGCACAACATCGTCGGCGCGCACGGTCGCGGCGGCCACAAGGAAGCCGCCGGCAAGCTCGAGCGCTTCGACTTCGCGAGCGGCCGCACCGAGATGCTTGCCGAGAAGATCGACGACTTCACCGTTGCCGCCGACACGCTGACGATCGTCGTCCGCGAGGGCAAGGCGTTACGCGCGATCGCCGCCGACGCCAACGCCGACGCCAAGATCGACCCCGCCGACGCGGCAGCGGCGCCGTCGCGCAAGAACGGACGCATCGATCTCGACCGCATCCGCGTCGCGATCGAGCCCGAGCGCGAATGGCGGCAGATGCTGCGCGAGGTCTGGCGCCTGCAGCGCGACCAGTTCTGGTCGGCCGATCTCTCGGGCGTCGATTGGGACGCGGTCTGGAATCTCTACCGGCCGCTCGTCGACCGCATCGCGACGCGCGGCGACTTCTCCGACCTTGTGTGGGAGATGCAGGGCGAGCTCGGCACCTCGCATGCCTACGAGTCGGGCGGCGACCACCGCAAGCCCCCTGCGGCGGCGCTCGGCCACCTCGCTTGCGCGTCGCGCTGGGACGCTGCGCGCGGCGGCTGGGAGATCACCGCGATCGCGCGCGGCGACGCGTGGGATCCGGCCGCGGATTCACCGCTCCACGCGATCGGCGTCGAGGCACGGCTCGGCGAGCTGATCGTCGCGATCGACGGCCAGGCGCCGACGGCGACGCTGCCGCCGGAGGCGCTCCTCGTTCACCGCGCCGGCCAGAAGGTGCAACTCGCGCTCGCCGATCCGGGCGGACAGCGGCGCGAGGTCGTCGTGACCGCGCTCGCCGACGACGTCCCGGTGTACTACCGGGAGTGGGTCGAGAAGAACCGGGCCTGGGTGCACGAGCGCTCGGGCGGGCGCGTCGGCTACCTGCACGTGCCTGACATGCAGGCGGCGGGATTCGCCGAGTTCCACCGCTACTTCGGTAGCGAGTGCGAGCGCGACGCGCTGCTCGTCGACGTCCGCTACAACCGCGGCGGCCACGTCTCGCAGCTGCTCCTCGAGAAGGTCGCGCGCCGGCGTATCGCCTTCGTCCACTCGCGCTGGATGAGCGTCGGCACCTACCCCGAGGAAGCCGTCGCCGGGCCGGTCGTCACCCTCACCAACGAGCACGCCGGCTCGGACGGCGACATCTTCTCGCACAACGTCAAGCTGATGAAGATCGGCCCGCTCGTGGGAACGCGCACCTGGGGCGGCGTGGTCGGCATCTGGCCGCGCCACAAGCTCGTCGACGGCACCGAGACGACGCAGCCCGAGTTCGCGTTCTGGTTCATCGACGTCGGCTTCGGCGTCGAGAACTACGGCACCGATCCCGACATCGAGGTCGACAACGCACCGCAGGACGCGGCCGCGGGGCGCGACCGCCAGCTCGAGGTCGCGCTGCAGACCGCGCTCACCGAGGCCGCCCGCGGCAAGCCGCAGCGCGCCCCCGAGGCCGAGCGGCCGGTGCGCGCGCGGCCACCGCTGCCGCCGCGGCGCGTGCCCGATCCGCCCGCGCGCTAGCGCGCGGGGCCAGTCCTTCCTCAGGTCGGCTGCTTGACGACGCGCAGGTACGGCTTGAGCGTCTTCCAGCCCTGCGGGTACTTCTTCTTCGCTTCCTCGTCGGAGACCGAGCCGGCGATGATCACGTCCTCGCCCTGCTTCCAGTTCACGGGCGTCGCGACCTGGTGCTTGGCGGTGAGCTGCATCGAGTCGAGGACGCGCAGGATCTCGTCGAAGTTGCGCCCGGTCGTCATCGGGTAGGTGAGCATCAGCTTGATCTTCTTGTCGGGGCCGACCACGAACACCGAGCGCACGGTCGCGTTGTTGGCGGGAGTGCGGCCGTCGGATGCGACCTCGTCGGCCGGCAACATGTTGTAGAGCTTGGCGACCTTCAGGTCGTGGTCGGCGATCATCGGGTACTTGACCGTCGCGCCTTGGGTCTCCTCGATGTCCTTGCTCCAAGCGGCGTGGCGGTCGACCGGGTCGGCCGAGAGGCCGATCAGCTTGGCATTGCGCTTGGTGAACTCGGGCTCGATCTTGGCCATGTAGCCGAGCTCGGTCGTGCAGACCGGCGTGAAGTCCTTTGGGTGCGAGAAGAGGATCGCCCACTGGTTGCCGATCCAGTCGTGGAAGTGGATCTTCCCTTGCGTGGTCTCGGCTTCGAAATCGGGCGCTGTCGCGTTGATACGCAGGGACATGGGGGCTCCTCGGTTCGGAATGGGGCGAACAGTATGCCGCGCT
>DASXXO010000418.1:0-3052 GCA_036503045.1 Caldimonas sp.
ACTTCGTTCGCCGCGGCGACGTCGCAGGCATGCCGATCCTCGGCGCCGAGAACGCGCACGCGTTCGCAGGGGCCGCCGACCCGCACGCGTTCGTTCTCGACCTCAGCCACCAGGTCGCGACCGACCTCGGCCACGGCCTGACCTTCACGATGGCCCGCGCCGGCTCGGGAATGGCGGCGCTCGCGCGCGTGCTCGAGCGCTGGATCGACCACTTCCTTGCGGTGCGCACGACGATCAGGCCGCTGCAGCGGATCGACGACCCGGCGTGGCGCTGGCACGTCGGCCTCGACGCCGAAGCGAGCGCGCTGCTCAACGCGCTCTACCGCGGCGAAGCGCTCGACGACGATCGGCTGCGCCGCCTGATCGGCCTGTTCCGCCTCGACTTCGCCGATCCGCGCGAGATGCGTGCCGACGTCGCCGGCAAGCCCGTCTACCTCGGTCTTGCAGTGAGCGGGGAGCAGACGCTGAAGCTGAAGGCGCAGAACCTGCTCGTCAACCTGCCGCTCGCCGCACCCGCGTAGCGCGCCTGGGCGCTCATTCGATCGACCACGAGAGGTCGCCTTTCAGGAACAGGTCGGTGCGGCCGCCGGGGGTCTCGGCGAAGAAGCGCGCGGTCGGCAGATCGGCGCCGATCCGGCCGCGCTCCATGTAGACGATGCGCGTCGCGAGACGCTTCGCCTGGCCGAGGTTGTGCGTGCTCATGACGATCGTCATTCCCTCGGCGACGAAGCCGGCCAGCAGCGCCTCCACTTCCTTCTTCGCCGAAGGGTCGAGGCTGGCGGTCGGCTCGTCGAGGAAGAGCACGGTCGGCCGCACCGACCAGCTGCGCGCAAGCGCGAGGCGCTGCTGCTCGCCGCCTGAGAGCGCGCGCGCCGGCCGCTGGCGCAGCGCCTGCAGACCGACGCGCGCGAGCGCCTCGTCGGCGCGCGCATGGCGCTCGCGCGCGGACAGCCTCTCCGGCGCGAGCCAGAGCGCGATGCGAAGGTTCCGCAGCACCGAAAGGCGAAGCAGGAACGGACGCTGGAATACCATCGCCTGCGGCGTCGCCGCAGCGCTCGCACGGCGCACACCGGCGTGCGGCAGGACGCCGTGCAGCAGGCGCAGCAGCGTCGTCTTGCCCGAGCCGTTGGCGCCGACGATCGCGACCGCCTCGCCGGCACGGATCTCGAGGCTGGCATCGCACACGGCGACGACGTCGCCGAAACGCACCGTCGCGCCGCGCAGCGCGAGCAGTGGCTCGTCGGGCGCCGTCATCAACGGATCTCCGCGGCGACCACGCTGCGCCCGTGCGGAACGAGCGCGATCACCGCGTTGAGGAGCGCAACGACGGCGAGCAGGATGAAGCCGAGCGCGAGCGCAAGCGGCAGGTTGCCCTTGCTCGTTTCGAGTGCGATCGCCGTCGTCATGACGCGCGTCACGCCATCGATGTTCCCGCCGACGATCATCACCGTGCCGACCTCGGAGATCGCGCGCCCGAACGCGGCGAGGAGCAGGGTCGCGACCGCCCAGCGCTCGTGCAGCAGCATCAGGAGCGCGGCGACGAGACGTCCGGCGCCCATCGAGCGCAACTGGTCTCCGCCCTCGCGCAGCGCGTCGGCGACGACCTGGCGCGCAAGCGCGGCGATGATCGGCAGGACAAGGATCGTCTGCGCGATGACCATCGCCGTCGGCGTGAACAGGATGCCCCAAGCGCCGAGCGGGCCGCTGCGCGACAGGCCCAGATAGACGACGAGGCCGACAACCACCGCCGGCAGCGCGAGCAGCGTGTCGAGCACGATCAGGACCAGACGGCTACCGGCGAAGCGCGCCGCAGCGAGCCAGGCGCCGGCGACGAGGCCGATCCCCGCCGCGACGAAGCATGCGGTGCCGCTGACCGCGAACGAGAGCACGACGATTCGCACCAGTGCCGGGTCCGCGTCGGCGATCAGGCCAACCGCGGTGGCGATGCTTTCGGAGACAGCGCTCACCGCGGCTTGGACATGGACGATCGAGGAGGCAGGCGTCGGCACGGACCGGCGACGCGCGATTATCGGCGGCCCCCTACACTCGCTCGGGCAACGCCCGCAACCGAGATGATCGACACCAGCCACATCACTGGCCTCGTCCTGGCCGGCGGCCGCGGCAGCCGGATGGGAGGTGTCGACAAGGGCCTGCAGACCTACCGCGGCATGCCGCTCGCGATGCACGCGCTCCTGCGCCTCGGCCCGCAGGTCGGCGAGCTGATGGTCAACGCCAATCGCAACCTCGCCGCGTACGAGTCGCTCGGCGCGCCGGTCTGGCCCGACGCGCTGGCCGACTATCCGGGACCGCTCGCCGGCTTCCTCGCCGGGCTCGAGCGCTGCACGACGCCGTTCCTCGCGACCGTGCCGTGCGACTCGCCGCACTTTCCCGAGGATCTCGTCGCGAGCCTCGCCACCGGCCTCGAGGCGAACGATGCCGAGCTGGCGATGGCAGCGACGCGCGAAGCCGGCGAGCTGCGCCTGCAACCGGTGTTCTGCCTGATGCGCGCGTCGGTGATGGAAAGCCTGGTCAGCTTCACGACCAGCGGCCGGCGCAAGATCGACGCCTGGACCGCGACGCTGCGCACGGTCACGGTCCCGTTCGACGACGCGCGCGCGTTCGCCAACGCCAATACGGTCGACGAGCTCCGCCAGCTGGACGAGCCATGAGCGCACGCGGATCGCTCGCCGAGATCGCGTCGTGCGTCGCCGGCTACGATCCGAAGGCGCTGCCGGTCGCGCAGGCGCAGGAGTTCATCGCCCGCCTCGTGCCGCGCGTGCAGGCGGTCGAGCGACTGGCGCTGCGCTCGGCGCTCGGCCGCGTCCTCGCGCGCGACGTCGTCTCGCCGATCGACGTGCCGGCGCACGACAACTCGGCGATGGACGGCTTCGCGCTGCGCGGCGACGAGCTCGCCGCGTCGGGCGAGAGCACGTTCGCGGTCGCCGGCGCGAGCTTCGCCGGCGCGCGATTCGCGGGCACGGTCGGCGCGCGCGAGTGCGTCCGCATCATGACCGGTGCAGTCATGCCGGCCGGCCTCGACACCGTCGTGCCG
>DASXXO010000419.1:0-7437 GCA_036503045.1 Caldimonas sp.
CGGCAAGGCCTACAACGACACGCGCCAGGCGCTGCACGACCTCGGCCTCGACGACGCGACCTGCCGCCGCATCGGCCTGCGCTTGCACAAGGTCAACGTCGTCTGGCCACTCGAGGCGACGATCACGCGCGACTTCGCCGAAGGCCTGCAGGAGATCCTCGTCGTCGAGGAGAAGCGCCAGGTCATCGAGTACCAGCTGAAGGAGGAGCTCTACGGCTGGCGCCCGGACGTTCGCCCGCACGTCCTCGGCAAGTTCGACGAGAGCGACGGCGACCAGGCCGGCGGCGAATGGAGCCAGGCCAACCCGAGCCAGCACTGGCTGTTGCGCGCGCAGGCCGATCTGTCGCCTGCGATCATCGCCCGCGCGATCGCCAAAAGACTCGGCAAGCTCGGCGTCGACGGCGACATCGCGGCCGGCATGGCGATGCGGATCGCGCTCATCGACGCCAAGGAGAAGAGCCTCGCGTCCGCGAGCGCGGCAGCGGCGAGCGGCGCGACCGCGACCGGCGAGCGCGCGCCCTGGTTCTGCAGCGGCTGCCCGCACAACACGAGCACCAAGGTGCCCGAGGGGTCGCGCGCGGTCGCTGGCATCGGCTGCCACTACATGGCGGTCTGGATGGACCGCTCGACGGTGAGCTTCAGCCAGATGGGCGGAGAGGGCGTGTCGTGGGTCGGCCAGGCGCCGTTCACGACCGACCGGCACATCTTCGCCAACCTCGGCGACGGCACCTACTACCACTCGGGCCTGCTCGCGGTGCGCCAGGCGATCGCCGCCAAGGTCAACATCACCTACAAGATCCTGTTCAACGACGCGGTCGCGATGACCGGCGGCCAGCCGATCGACGGCACGTTGCAGGTCCCCGAGATGACGCGCGAGCTCGATGCCGAGGGCGCGGCGAGGGTCGTCGTCGTCACCGACGAGCCGGAGAAATACGAGGAGCACGCGGTCGCGGCGCGCCTCGCGCCGTCGGTGACCGTGCATCACCGCGACACGCTCGACGAAGTCCAGAAGGAACTGCGCGAGATCCCGGGCTGTACCGTCATCGTCTACGACCAGACCTGCGCGACCGAGAAACGCCGGCGGCGCAAGCGCGGCACGATGGAGGATCCGGCCAGGCGCGTCGTCATCAACGAGCTCGTCTGCGAAGGCTGCGGCGACTGCTCGGTGCAGAGCAACTGCCTCTCGGTCGAGCCGGTCGAGACCGAGTTCGGTCGGAAACGCCGGATCAACCAGAACACCTGCAACAAGGACTACTCGTGCCTGAAGGGCTTCTGCCCGAGCTTCATCACGGTCGAGGGCGGCCAGCTGAAGAGCACGAAGAAGGCGGTCGACGATCGGCCGCGCCTCGCCTCTGTGGCGACGCCTCCCGAGCCGCCGCTGCCGCTCGCCGAGAAGCCCTGGGGGATCGTCGTCGCCGGCGTCGGCGGTACCGGCGTCATCACGATCGGCCAGCTGCTCGGCATGGCCGCGCACCTCGAAGGCAAGGGCATCGTCACGCAAGACTCGGCGGGCCTCGCGCAGAAAGGCGGCGCGACCTGGAGCCACATCCAGATCGCCAACCGGCCCGAGGCGATCCTGACCACCAAGGTCGGCACCGCCGAGGCCGACCTCGTGATCGGCTGCGATCCGATCGTCACCGCCAACAAGGCGACGCTCGCGGCGATGCGCGAGGGGCGGACCTACGTCGCGCTCAACACGCACGCGACGCCGACCGCGGCGTTCGTCGCCAACCCCGACTGGCAGTTCCCGGCCGGCAACTGCGAGGCGGCGATCGCCGCCGCGGCAGGCCCGGATCACGTCGGCGGCGTCGATGCCGACACGCTCGCCGTGCAACTGCTCGGCGACTCGATCTACACCAATCCGCTGATGCTCGGCTACGCCTGGCAGCAAGGGCGCGTGCCGCTGACGCACGCGGCGCTGGTGCGCGCGATCGAGCTGAACGGCGTCCAGGTCGAGAACAACAAGGCGGCCTTCGAATGGGGCCGGCGCGCCGCGAGCGACCCGCAGGGCGTCAGGGCGCTGGTCCGCACCGGCCAGGTGATCGAGCTCGTCAAGCGCTCGGGAAGCCTCGACGAGCTGATTGCCAAGCGCGTCGAGTTCCTCGCCGGCTACCAGAATGCCGCCTACGCGGCGCGCTACAAGGCCTTCGTCGACAAGGTCCGCGCCGCCGAGGCCGATGTCGTGTTCTCGCGCACCGCGACCCGACCCGACCAGGCGCGCCCGAGCACCAAGCTCACCGAGGCGGTGGCGCGCTACCTGTTCAAGCTGATGGCGTACAAGGACGAGTACGAGGTCGCGCGTCTGCATACCGACCCCGCTTTCCTGGCCAAGGTCGCAGCGCAGTTCGAAGGCGAGCTCGGCAAGGACTACAAGCTCGCCTACCATCTCGCGCCGCCCGCGATCGCGAAGAAAAACGCGCGCGGCGAGCTGCAGAAGCAGCGCTTCGGGCCCTGGATGCTTTCGGCGTTCCGCGTTCTCGCGAGGCTCAGGTTCCTGCGCGGGACGCCGATCGATCCGTTCGGCCGCAGCGAGGAGCGCCGCGTCGAGCGCGAGCTCGTCGACGAGTACCGCGTGGCGATCGAGGAGGTGCTGCGCGCGCTCGGGCCGGCGAACATCGGCCTGGCGGTCGAGATCGCGCGCATCCCGGAGCAGATCCGCGGCTACGGCCATGTGAAGGCCCGCCACCTCGCGACCGCGCGACCCAAGTGGGACGCGCTCATGGCCGAATGGCGCGCCGGCCCGCTCGCCCTCTCGGCGCAGGCGCTCGAGGGGCGCGCGGGCGGCCCCGACACCGTGCCGCTCGAGGACACGACCCTGCCGTTCGCGCCCGAAGGCCGCTCCCAAGGCTCCGCCTGACGCTCGCTTCGGTGGGGGCGGGCGCGGGGCGGGGGCGCCCGGTCCTGCCCGGGCGCACTTCGTTCCCGCGCCCCTGCGCTTCATCGCATCCCGGTCGCCACGCAGCAGCGGCGCCTCTACAGTGCCGGCCGTGAACACCGTCCCTCCCAGGCAGCGCCGACCATGAGCACGTCCACCGCGCCTGCCGCCGACGCGCCTCCGACGCCGGCGCCGCGTCCGCCGCCGAGCGGCTGGCACAGCTTCACCGCCGGTGCGCTCGCCCTCTTCCACCAGTACGGCAACTGGCTGGTCTCGATCTCCTGGAAGCGCTTCTTCCTGCTGTCGATCCTGCTGCTGATTGCGACCGCGATCCTGCAGCACCTGCCGCCATTCAGCTACACGATCGGCAGCATTGCCGACGACGGGCCGCACGTCGTCGTGATGCCGCCGACGCCACCCGTTGCACCGCGCAAGCGCGGCGAGCACGACCCGGGGGTGCGGATCGAGAAGAAGGACGACCAGGGCCGCGACGTCATCATCTCGATCGATCGCCAAGGCGTGCGCATCGCGCCCAAGCTGCCCGCGCCGCCCGGCGCCTCGGCGGCGCCGTCGCCGCCGCCGCCCACCGTGCCTGCGCCCGAACCGTCGACGTCCACCGCGGCGCCGTCGGGCGCGTCCGCGGCGGCGCATACCGACATCGACGGCAGCGTCGAGATCAAGCTGCCTCCCGGGGCCGACAGCAAGGAAGTGCGCGAAGCGGTCGAGGAAGCGCGCGCCGCGGTCGTCGAGGCGATCCGGGAGTCGCGCGAGAAGATCGCCGAGGCGGCGCAGGAGGCGGCCGAGGAGCGCGTCTCCGCCGACGAGGACGTCGTGCGCAGCATCCGGCACATCCGAGAGCGCAAGCTCGGCGACTTCCTGACCCAGCTCTCATGGCTCGTCATCATCGCCTCGGCGATCCTCAAGATCACCTACAAGGGCCAGAAGCTCGCCGAGGTCAAGGCCGCGGTGGCGACCGAGACCGCGGAGTCCGAGCAGCTCAAGCGCCAGGTCGTCGAGGCGCGCATGGCGGCGATGCAGGCGCAGGTGGAGCCGCACTTCCTGTTCAACACGCTGGCCTCGATCGACCACCTGATCGAGACCGACCCGCCGCGCGCGAGCCAGATGCAGCGAAACCTGATTGCGCTGCTGCGCGCGTCGATGCCGTCGATGCGCGAGTCGAACCCGGCGGCGCACACGCTCGGCCGCGAGATGGCGGTGATCCGCCCGTACCTCGAGATCCTCAAGGTGCGGATGGAGGATCGCCTGCAGCCGACGGTCAACGTCCCGAACGGGCTGCTCTCGGCCGAGTTCCCGCCGATGATGATCCAGTCGCTGGTCGAGAACGCGATCAAGCACGGCCTCGAGCCGAAGGCCGACGGCGGGACGCTCACGGTCTCGGCGGAGATCGTCGACGGCCGCCTCGCGGTCACGGTGGCCGACACCGGCCTCGGCTTCGGCCGCTCTGACACCGCCGGCACCGGAGTCGGCCTGGCGAACATCCGCGAGCGGCTGAAGCTGCTCTACGGCGACCGGGGATCGATGGTCGTCGCCGACAATGCGCCGAGCGGCACCATCGTGACCCTCACCGTGCCGTACCAGGCGCAACCACGCGAAGGAGAAAAGCCGTGATGAAGTCCTGGACGCGTGCCCTCACGGTCCTGCTCGTCGTCGTCGCCGCCTTCGTTGCCGTGCTGGTCGCCGTCGCGTGGGCAGTGTTGCCGCTCGATCGCATCGCCCTCGCCATCGACGGCGCGACCTACTCGCTCGCCGACCTGCACGGCTGGGACGTGGTCCTCGCCTTCCTCGCCGCGGTCGCTGCCGTCGTCCTGGCGCTCGTGGTCGCGCTCGGCGCGATCGTGCTCGCGATGGCGGTCGGCGCGATCGGCGTCGGCGTCGGCCTGCTCGCGGCGGTCGCCTCGGTCGTGGTCGTGGTCGCGCCGTTCGTGGTCGTCGGCTGGCTGCTCTGGCGGCTGCTGCGACGGCGGCGGTCGACCGCGACGGTGCCAGCCCGGTGACCACTGCCGTCATCGCCGATGACGAGCGGCTGCTGCGCGAGCAGCTGCGCGCGCGGCTCGCCGAGGTGTGGCCGGAGCTCGAGATCGTCGGCGAAGCGAAGAACGGCGCCGAGGCGGTCGCGCTCACCGAGACGCAGCGGCCCGACATCGTCTTCCTCGACATCCGCATGCCCGGCATGACCGGCATCGAGGCGGCCCGGGCGATCGCCCAGCTGCCGGTCGACGAGGACGACGAGGCCCAGCCGGAGCCCGGCAACGGCAAGCCCTGGCACGGCCCCGAGATCGTCTTCATCACCGCCTACGACCAGTACGCGATCGAGGCATTCGAGCAGGGCGTCGCCGACTATGTGCTGAAGCCGGCCGAGCGCGATCGCCTGCAGGTCACCGTCGACCGCATCCGGAATCGGATCGCCGAGCGCAGCGCCGGCGAGGCGCCCGACATCAGCGGCATGCAGCAGTTGCTGCAGCGCCTCACCGCGAAGATGAATCCGGGCGGCGTGCCCAAGCTGCGCTGGATCCAGGCGACGGTCGGCGCGAGCATCCAGATGATTCCGGTCGAAGACGTCCTCTTCTTCATCTCCGACGAGAAGTACACGCGCGTCCAGACAGCGACGCTCGAGGCGCTGATCAGGAAGCCCATCAAGGAGCTCGTCGAGGAGCTCGACGCCGATACGTTCTGGCAGGTCCACCGCTCGACCCTCGTCAACGCGCGCGCGATCGCCGGCGTCACGCGCGACCTGCGCGGCCGCCAGCTCGTCTCGGTGCGCGGGCACCCGGAGAAGCTCGAGGTGAGCCGGAGCTACGCGGGGTTGTTCAAGGGGATGTAGGTACCTCGCGCGCTGCGCGCGCCCGCTCCGCCGCCGCTTCGCGCAAGGCCATCAGCTTCGCGCGCGGGTCCTCGGCGCGCTGGATCTCGTCGAGCTTCATCTCGGCGATGAAGCGGCTCGGCAGCGCGGCGTTCATCTGGCGGCCGCGCTTGCGCCGGCGCAGCGTGCTGACGGCGAGCGTCGCGCGTGCACGGGTGATGCCGACGTACATCAGGCGGCGCTCCTCCTCGAGGCGGGCGGCGCTCGCCTCCTCGCCTTCGCCGGCGAACGGCAGCAGGCCTTCGTTGACGCTCGCGAGCACGACGTGCGGCCACTCGAGCCCCTTGGCCGCGTGCAGCGTCGAGAGCGTCACCCTGTCCTGGTCGTCGCCGCGTTCGGCGAGGCTGATGATGACCGCGATCGTCTGCGCCACCGCGAGCACGCTCGTCGCCGTCTCCTCGTCGCCGGTCGCCGCCGAGCCGCGGCCGCCGCAGCGGCGCGCGATCCAGTCGACGAAATCGAGCACGTTGGTCCAGCGCGCGCTCGCGAGCGCGGGCGACTCCTCGCCCTCGTGCAGGTGCTCCTCGTAGCGGATGTCCTTCAGCCAGGCGAGCAGGAACTCCTTCGCCGCGGCTTCGCCGACCGCGTCGCGCGCCTGGGCCTCGAGCGCGTGCACCGTTCGGCCGAACTCGTGCAGGCCGGCGATCGCGCGGCGCGGCAGCGCGTCCGCGAGCGACTCGGCGAACAGTGACTCGAACAGGCTCGCCTTCCAGCGCTGGGCGAATGTGCCGAGCGCGGCGAGCGTCTGGTGACCGATGCCGCGCTTCGGGCTCGTCACGGCGCGCAGGAACGCAGGGTCGTCGTCGCCGTTGACGAGCAGGCGCAGCCACGCGCACAGGTCCCTGATCTCGGCGCGCTCGAAGAAGCTCTGGCCGCCCGAGACCTTGTACGGGATGGCGGCCTTGCGCAGCGCCTGCTCGAACACGCGCGCCTGGTGGTTCGCCCGGTAGAGCACGGCGATGTCGCCGAACGCCGCGCCCTCGGCACGCAGCGATACGATGCGCGCGACGACACGCTCGGCCTCGTGCGTCTCGTCGTCGCACTCGACGCGCGCCACAGGTGCGCCGGGGCCGAGCTCGCTCCAGAGCTTCTTCGCGTAGAGCTTCGGGTTGTGGCCGATCACCGCGTTCGCGGCGGCGAGGATGCTGCCGGTCGAGCGGTAGTTCTGCTCGAGCGGAATCACCTTCAGGCTCGGATAGTCGACCGGCAGGCGCTTCAGGTTCTCGACCGTCGCGCCGCGCCAGCCGTAGATGCTCTGGTCGTCGTCGCCGACCGCGGTGAAGCGGCCGCGCGGGCCGGCGATCAGCTTCATCAGCTCGTACTGCACGCCGTTGGTGTCCTGGTATTCGTCGACCAGGATGTACGAAAGCCGCTCGCGCCATGCATCGCGCACCTCGTCGTGCGCCGCGAGCAACCGCGCGGGCAGGACGATCAGGTCGTCGAAGTCGGTCGCGCGGTACGCGGCGAGACGCTCCTCGTAGCGACGCATGACGCGCGCAGCGACGAGCGCGTCCTCGGTGCGGCCGTCGTGCTCGCCCGCGAGGACCTCGGCTTCGGCTTCGGCAGCACCCAGGCCACGGTTCTTCCATGCGCCGATCGCCCACTGCCAGCGGCGTGCGAGCGCGTTGTCGGTCGTTCCGCCTGCCTCCTTCAGCACGCCGAGCACGTCGTCGCTGTCGAG
>DASXXO010000420.1:0-8050 GCA_036503045.1 Caldimonas sp.
CGAGGCTGAAGCAGGCGTTCGTCGAGTTCATCCACCGGATGCCGTTCTACGGCGCGTCCATCCTGTGCGTCGACGATCCCGGCGTGCGCTCGATCATGGCGATGGTCTCGCGGCCGATCGTCAGCTACGGGCTTGGCACCGATGCGATGGTGCGGGCGGTCAACGTCGAGGCGCGCGGCCCGACGATGCGCTTCACCGTGCAGCGGAGGAACGGCGTCCGCATGCCCGATTTGCAGGTGACGCTCAACCTGCCCGGCGACCACAACGTGCTGAACGCGCTCGCCGCGATCGCCGTCGCCGCCGAGCTAGAGCTGCCGGATGTCGCGGTGATCAAGGGGCTCGCCGAGTTCAACGGCGTCGGCCGGCGCTTCCAGCGCTACGGCGACCACCCGGCCGCGTTCGGCGAAGGCAGCTTCACGCTGATCGACGACTACGGCCACCACCCGGCCGAGATGGCCGCGACCCTGGCGGCGGCGCGCGGTGCGTTCCCCGGGCGCCGCATCGTCCTTGCGTTCCAGCCGCACCGCTACACGCGCACGCGCGACTGCTTCGAGGATTTCGTGAAGGTGCTCGGCAGCGCCGACGCGGTCCTGCTCGCCGACGTCTATCCCGCCGGCGAGGCGCCGATCGTCGCCGCCGACGGGCGCGCGCTGGCGCGCGCGCTGCGGGTCGCCGGTGCGGTCGATCCGGTGTTCGTCGACGAGATCGGCGCGATGGCGCAGGTGATCGTCACGCAGGTACAGCCGGGCGACGTCGTCATCACGATGGGCGCCGGCTCGATCGGCAACGTGCCGGCGCAGGTCGCTGAACTGTTGGGCAGGATGGGCGCCGGCTCGACCGGCAACGTGCCGGCGCAGCTCGTCGACCTGCTGGGGAGAAGTGCATGAGCGCTGTCCCGTCGACCACCTTCGGCAAAGTCGCGGTGCTGATGGGCGGTACTTCGGCCGAGCGCGAGATCTCGCTCCTTTCCGGCACCGGCGTGCTTGCAGCGTTGCGCGCGCAGGGCGTCGACGCGCACGCGTTCGATCCTGGCGAGCGCGAGCTCGGCGATCTCAGGCAGGAGGGCTTCGTGCGCTGCTTCATTGCCCTGCACGGCCGCCACGGCGAGGACGGCACCGTGCAAGGGGCGCTCGAGCTGCTCGGCATCCCGTACACCGGCTCGGGCGTGATGGCATCGGCGATCGCGATCGACAAGGTGATGACCAAGCGGATCTGGATCGCCGAAGCGCTGCCGACGCCCCGCTTCGTGCGCCTCGCCCCCGACCAGCAGGAGCGCGAGCAGCTGCGCGCCGTTCCCGACGTGCTCGGCCTGCCGCTCATCGTCAAGCCGCCGCGCGAAGGCTCGTCGATCGGCATTACCAAGGTCGAGGGCTACTCGCAGATGCAGGACGCGGTCGCGCTCGCGGCGCGCTTCGACAGCGATGTGCTGTGCGAGCAGTTCATCGACGGCGACGAGGTGACCTGTCCGGTGCTCGGCGAGGGCAACGACGCCCACGCGCTGCCGGTCGTGCGCATCGTCGCGCCCGACGGACAGTACGACTACCAGAACAAGTACTTCACCGACGTGGTCCGCTACGAGTGCCCGAGCGGCCTGGCGGCCGACGAGGAGCGCGAGATCCAGCGCATCGTCCTCGCGGGCTACCGCATCCTCGGCTGCCGCGGCTGGGGCCGTGCCGACCTGATGCTCCGGCGCAGCGACCGCAAGCCCTTCCTGCTCGAGATGAACACCTCGCCCGGGATGACGTCGCACTCGCTGGTGCCGATGTCGGCGCGCGCCGCCGGCATCAGCTACGAGGCGCTTTGCCTGCAGCTGCTGGCGAGCGCGTCGCTCGACTCGGCGCGTCCTGCGCCCGCGAGGCACTGAGCAGATGGCGACGCGCAGCATCAACCCAGCAGCCGCGCCGGCGCTGCCGCCCGACGTGCGCATGATGAACGCCACCGCGCTCGCGATCGGCGGCGTCGCCGCGGCGCTCCTCGTCGCGACCGCCGTGCTTTGGTCCGCGCGCCTGCCGACCTTCGCGATCCGCTCGATCACCGTCGAAGGCGACGTCACCCGCAACAGCGTGGCGACGATCCGCGCCAACGTCGCGACGAAGCTGGCAGGCAACTTCCTGACCATGGACCTCGCCGCGGCGCGGCGCGCGTTCGAGGCGGTGCCATGGGTGCGCCTGGCTGTCGTTCGCCGCGTCTGGCCGGACCGGTTGCGCGTCCGGCTCGAGGAGCACAGGCCGGTCGCGATCTGGGGCAGCGAGCTCGGCAACGAGGAGCTCGTCAACAGCTTCGGCGAGGTGTTCGAGGCCAACGTCGGCGACGTTGAGGACGACGCATTGCCGACGCTCTCGGGTCCCGACGGCAGCTCGGCGCACGTGCTGGCGATGCTCGGCCGCGTCGACGCCAAGCTGTCCCCGCTCGGCGCGCGGGTCGACTCGCTCGCCTACTCGGGCCGCGGCTCGTGGCAGGCGACGCTCGACAGCGGCGCGGTCGTCGAGCTCGGCCGTGGCAGCGACGACGACGTGCTGACGCGCGCGGCGCGCTTCGTCGCGACGGTGGACCAGGTGACCTCGCGCTACCAGCGCCCGCTCGAGTACGCCGACCTGCGCCACCACGATGGCTACGCGGTCCGGCTGAAGGGCGTCTCGACCGGTGCCGACGCCGAGAAATCGGCCAAGAAGAAAAGAGGAGGATGAATGGTTGACCCCCACGCTCTCTGCGTTCGCTGCCCCCCGCGGGGGCGCTCAGCGCCCTTCGGGCGGCCGGGCGGGCCCTGAAATGGCACGCGAACTGAAGGACCTCGTCGTCGGCCTCGACATCGGCACCGCCAAGGTGATGGCGGTCGTCGCCGAGGTCATGCCCGACGGCGAGCTGCGCATCGCCGGCCTCGGCAGCGCGCCCGCGCACGGCCTGAAGCGCGGCGTCGTCGTCAACATCGATGCGACGGTGCAGTCGATCCAGCAGGCGCTGAAAGAGGCCGAGATGATGGCCGACTGCAAGATCACGCGCGTCTACACCGGCATCACCGGCAGCCACATCCGCGGCCAGAACTCGACCGGCATGGTGATCGTGCGCGACAAGGAGGTGACTCCGGTCGACGTGACGCGCGTCGTCGAGACCGCCAAGGCGATCAACATCCCGAACGACCAGCGGCTCCTCCTCGTCGAGCCGCAGGAATTCGTGATCGACGGCCACGAGGTCAAGGAGCCGATCGGCATGAGCGGCGGCCGGCTCGAGGTGCGCGTGCACATCGTCACCGGCGCACAGAGCGCGGCCGAGAACATCGTCAAGTGCGTGCGGCGCTGCGGCCTCGAAGTCGAGCAGCTCGTGCTCAACCCGAGCGCGTCGAGTCACGCCGTGCTTACGGACGACGAGAAGGACCTCGGCGTCGCGCTCGTCGACATCGGCGCGGGCACGACCGACGTCGCGATCTTCACGGACGGCTCGATCCGCCACACCGCCGTGATTCCCATCGCCGGCGATCTGATCACCAGCGACATCGCGATGGCGTTGCGCACGCCGACCAAGGACGCCGAGGAGATCAAGGTCGAGTACGGCGTCGCCAAGCAGTTGCTCGCCGACCCCAACGAGCAGCTCGAGGTGCCCGGACTCGGAGACAGGCCGCCGCGCATGCTGACCCGGCAGGCGCTCGCCGGCGTGATCGAGCCGCGGATCGAGGAGATCTATTCGCTCGTCCACCAGGTGATCCGCGACAGCGGCTACGAGGAGCTGCTGTCGAGCGGCATCGTCATCACCGGCGGCGCGGCGGTCATGCCGGGAATGATCGAGCTCGGCGAGGACATCTTCCTCAAGCCCGTGCGGAAGGGCACGCCGACCTACCGCGGCGCGCTCCACGACATGGTCGCCAACCCGCGCTCGGCGACGGTCATGGGCCTGCTCGAGGAGGCGCGCCTGGCGCGCACGCGCGGCCAGCGCGCGGCACAGCAGGCCGGATCGGTCAAGACGCTGGTCGGCCGCGCCAAGGACTGGTTCCTGGGCAACTTCTGAAGGACTTGGCCATGAACGACAGGATCCGCCCGCCGATCGATCTCCTCCCGCACGCCCACGACCCGCCGCCGACCGGCTGATCGCGCGAGAGGGACGCAGCACACATCAAGAACGTATTTCCGAATCGACCGAAACGACAAACGCAAGGCAACTGCAAGGATTGGAGCACCAGATGGCTATCGAAATGATCGAAGAGTTCAGCATGGGGACGCAGATCAAGGTGATCGGCGTCGGCGGCGGCGGCGGCAACGCGGTCGAGCACATGATCGAGGAGGGCGTGCAGGGCGTCGACTTCGTCGTCGCCAATACCGACGCGCAGGCACTCAACCGCTCGGCCGCGAACCACCTCATCCAGCTCGGCACGACCGGCCTCGGCGCCGGCGCCAAGCCCGAGGCGGGCAAAGCCGCGGCGGACGAGGCGGTCGACCGCATCCGCCAGTCGATCGACGGCGCGCACATGCTGTTCATCACCGCCGGCATGGGCGGCGGCACCGGCACCGGCGCTGCGCCGGTGATCGCGCGCGTCGCCAAGGAGATGGGAATCCTCACCGTCGGCGTCGTCACCAAGCCGTTCGAGTTCGAGGGCAGCCGGCGCATGAAGGCGGCCGACCACGGCGTCGCCGAGCTCGAGGCCAACGTCGACTCGCTGATCGTGATCCTCAACGACAAGCTGCTCGATGTCCTCGGCGACGACGTGACCCAGGACCAGGCGTTCGCGCATGCGAACGACGTGCTGAAGAACGCCGTCGGCGGGATCAGCGACATCATCCACATGCCGGGCCTGGTCAACGTCGACTTCGAGGACGTGAAGACGGTGATGAGCGAGCCGGGCAAGGCGATGATGGGAACGGCGATCGCCTCGGGCCCCGACCGCGCCAACAAGGCGGCCGAGGCGGCGGTCGCATGCCCGCTGCTCGAGGGCATCGACCTGTCGGGCGCGCGCGGCGTGCTGGTGCTGATCGCGGCGAACCGCAACACGTTCAAGCTCGCCGAGAGCCGCAATGCCATGAACTGCATCCGCCGCTACGCCGCGGACGATGCGCACGTCATCTACGGAACGGCGTACGACGAGTCGCTCGGCGACCAGTTGCGCGTGACCGTGATCGCGACCGGCCTCAGCCCGGCCAGGCGCGTCCAGCAGGCGCCGATGCAGGTCGTCCACAACGTCGTCGGCCAGCGCACCGGGACCGACGACCTGCCGGTACTGAGCCAGCCGGTGCAGATGGCGCAGCCGCACGACTACAGCAGCCTGACGACGCCAAGCGTCTGGCGCAACGGCCGCACGGCCGCGGCGAAGGTCGACGCCCTGGCGAGCAACGGCATGGACGAGATCGAGATCCCGGCGTTCCTGCGCAAGCAGGCCGATTGATCCGGCCCGAAGCTGCTGCGCAGGCCGATCTGCGCCCGGAGGTGCCCGCCGTCTCAAGACGGCTGCGCTCCTGCGGGCCCACTCCGGCCTGCTCGCGAGGCTCTGATCGGATCAATCCCCTCTAGGCGAAGCGCCACCTAAAATCACGCGATGCTCCCTCAACGCACGATCAAGTCGATGACCCGCGCCGTCGGCGTTGGCGTGCACGGCGGGCAAAAGGTCGAGCTGACCCTGCGCCCGGCGCCGGCCGACGCCGGCATCGTCTTTCGCCGCGTCGACCTGCCGCGGCCGGTCGCGATCGCCGCCAACGCGTCCAACGTCTGCGACACGCGCATGGCGACGACGCTTTCGGCCGACGGCACGCCCGCCGGCCCCAAGGTGAAGACGGTCGAGCACCTGCTGTCGGCGTGCTCGGGGCTCGGCCTCGACAACCTCGTCGTCGACATCACCGCCGAGGAGGTGCCGATCCTCGACGGCTCGGCGGCCTCGTTCGTGTTCCTGCTGCAGAGCGCCGGCATCGTCCTGCAGGACGCGCCCAAGCGGTTCCTGCGCGTGCTGTGCCCGGTCGAGGTGCGCGAAGGCGAAGGCAGCGACCTGAAGTGGGCGCGCCTCGATCCGTTCGAGGGCTACACGCTCGGCTTCGAGATCGAGTTCGACCACCCGGTGGTGAGCGAGACCGGCCAGCGCTTCGTGTTCGACATGGGCTCGGGCCGCTACAAGAACGAGATCGCGCGCGCACGCACCTTCGGCTTCACCAAGGACGTCGAGATGATGCGTTCGCGCGGCCTCGCGCTCGGCGGCAGCCTCGACAACGCGGTCGTCGTCGACGAGTTCAAGGTCCTGAACAGCGACGGGCTCCGCTACGACGACGAGTTCGTCAAACACAAGATCCTCGACGCGATCGGCGATCTGGTGCTGGTCGGCCACCCGCTGCTCGCGGCGTACAGCGCGTTCAAGTCGGGCCACGCGCTGAACAACAAGCTCGCCCGCAGGCTGTTGAGCGACCGCTCGGCGTGGGAGATCGTCACCTTCGACGACGAGGCGACCGCTCCCGCGGGTCTCGCAGAGCTCGCTCCCGCGTGGTGAGCCGCAGCGTCGCGGCTCGACGTCCGGCCCGCGTTGGCGTGAACGCGAGGACGCTGCCGTGTTCGTGACCGTCCTGCGCTGGAGCGTCGGCGTCCTCGCGGCGCTGCTGGCGTTCGGGGCGCTGTTCAGCCTGGGCGTCGCCGTCGCATTCGACAACAACATCTGGGGCGCTCGCGCGCGCCAGTTCCGCGCCTTGCTCTGGGTGCTAGCGCTTGCCTGGTTCAACGCAGAGGTCTGGGGACGCGTCGTCTACACCATCGTTCATTGGTCCTGAGCGGCTCCTAGGCCGAGGAACGCCAGCACCACTGGCATCTGCACGTCGAATTCGCTCAGCGCGTGGTCGCTGCCGGCGACGATCAGGAGCAACGCTTCGGCGTAGCGCGCGCGCATCTCGTGCCACGACAGCACTTCATCCCCTGTGGCGATGACGGCGAGATAGCGCTCCGGCCGCGTCAGCGTCGCCGGCGGTGCGATCGCGCGCAGCTCGTCGACGTATTCGGCGCGGAATTCGAACGGCTCGTCGCTGTGCCACGCGGTCGTGCTGCCGACCGCCGCGGCGAGGTCGCGCGCCGGGTCGACCGCCGGGTTGAGCAGCACCGCGCGGCAGCCGCGCCGCTCGGCGACCGCGGTCGCGTAGAAGCCGCCGAGCGAGCTGCCGATCACGGCCATGCGGTCGGCCGGCCACGCAGCGACGCCGGCGAGCGCCTCGCTCAGCGCCTGCGCCGGCGAGGCGGGCAGCTGCGGGCACCACCAGACGAGGTCGGGACGGTGCGCCGCGACCCATGCGCCGAACTTCCTCGCCTTGGTCGACTGCGGCGACGAGCGAAAGCCGTGCAGGTAGAGCAGGTGCGTGAGCGGTGCGCCGGACCGCGCCGGCGCGCGCCGGTCGCTCATGCGGCGGCGCGGCCGGGCAGCGCGAGCGCGTCGAGCAGCTTCTGGTGCACGCCGCCGAAGCCGCCGTTGCTCATGCAGAGCACGTGGTCGCCAGAGCGCGCCGCGGCGACGACGCGCGCAACCAGCTCGTCGATCGTCGAGGCGACCACGGCGCGCGCACCCATCGGCACGAGCGCCGCAGCGGCGTCCCAGCCGAGGCCGCCGGAGTGGCAGAACGCGAGGTCGGCCTCCTCGAGCGCCCACGGCAGCTGCGCCTTCATCGCGCCGAGCTTCATCGTGTTCGTGCGCGGCTCGAAGACGGCGAGGATGCGCGCGGTGCCCACCTTGCGGCGCAATCCCTCGATCGTCGTCCGGATCGCGGTCGGGTGGTGTGCGAAGTCGTCGTAGACAGCGATCCCGCCGACCGTGCCGCGCAACTCGAGGCGGCGTCGGACGTTGCGGAAGTCGGCGAGCGCGCGCGCCGAGGCCTCGGGCGAAACGCCGACGTGCTCGGCGGCGGCGATCGCCGCGAGCGCGTTGAGCTGGTTGTGCTCGCCAAGGAGCGGCCATTCGACGCGCGCGATCTTGAGCCCGCCGCGCAGAACGTCGAACGCGTGCGGCTCGCCGCGCGCGCGCAGCATCCCGGGTGCTTCCTTGCGCGCCCCGAAGCGCTGCAACTCGCTCCAGCAGCCCATCGCGAGGACGCGCTGGAGCGCCTCGTCG
>DASXXO010000421.1:0-3307 GCA_036503045.1 Caldimonas sp.
GACAGCCTCGAGTCTCGCGCGCCTGGCTGGGCGCGGCATCCACTCGAGTGGGGATCTTGACGATCCCGCGTGACAGCGGCACGACGCCCTTTAGTGTCGCGCATCGTGAGGATCTGCGCACGCGGGGCCTGCTTGCGCTGCTCGCGCGAGCGGCCCGGTTTCTAGAATGCCTGCATGCTGATCGAGCATCGAGCCGTCCGGTGAGCGGGCCTCCGGTCCGCGTCCTCGCCGTCGCCTCTGGGGCCGAGCTGCCGGGCTTCGCGGTCGGGAGGGCCCGGAGCTGGGCCGAGGCGATCGAGCGGCTCGGCGCCGGCGACACGTTCGACGTCGTGCTCGTCGATGGCGATGCCGCGTGTGCGTCGCCCCAGGAGATCGCCGCGGTCGCACGCCAGGCGGCGCTGGTGGTCGCGGTCGCCGATGCCGACGCCGAGCACGCATGCGGTTGGCTGCGCCAGGGGGCCGACGACGTGATCGACCAGAGCGAGCTCGGCTGCCGAAGCGGCGCACGGCGCCTGCGCTTCGCGGTCGAGCGCCGCCGCCGTCGTGACGCATACCCCGCGGCGCACTCGACCGACCCGGCGACCGGATTGCCGCACCGCCAGCAACTCGTCGAGCACCTGAGCCAGCTGCTGGCGCTGCGCGAGCGCGAGCCGGCGCCGATGGCGGTGCTCGCCTTGCGGATCGAGGGCCTGCGAGCGATCCCCGGCGGCGCCAAGGCGAGCGAGGCCCTCGCCTTGCGACGCAAGATCGCCGTGCGCCTGCGTGCCGGCGTGCGCGTCAGCGACGTCGTCGCGGCGATCGACGACGACGCATACGCCGTCCTGCTCGGCTCGCTGCTCGCCGCGGCCGACGCCGAACGCGTCGCTGCCAAGCTTGTCGCCGTCCTGCTCGCGCCGTTCGCCGTCGGGGCGGTCGAGCGCTCGCTGGGGGTCGCGCTCGGCGTCGCCCGCTACCCCGAGGACGGCCACGACGCCGAGCGGCTGCTGCGCCGTGCGCTCGCGCTCGCCGCGGCCGCGCCGGCGAGCGTGCGGCTCGGCCCGGCGACGACGCGCAACGGCGCGGGTTTCGAGCGCGCGGCGGCCAACGACGACCGCTAGCGCGCGGCAACGCGACCGGCGGGCGCCGGCGCGCCGCTCGCGCAGGCGGACCGGCGATGTGCCGGACAATCGCAGGTCCATGCCGATATCCTTTTGCCTTTTCGCCGGCCGCCGCCGTGCCGTGCCGCGCCTTTCGAAAGCCCCCTCGTGAAAGCCGCCGAGATCCGTTCGACGTTCCTGCAGTTCTTCGCGTCGAAGGGGCACACGGTCGTCCCGTCGAGCCCGGTCGTCCCCGGCGACGACCCGACGCTGCTGTTCACCAACGCGGGGATGAACCAGTTCAAGGACGTCTTCCTCGGTTTCGACAAGCGGCCCTACGTGCGCGCCGCGAGCTCGCAGAAGTGCATCCGCGCCGGCGGCAAGCACAACGACCTCGAGAACGTCGGCTACACCGCGCGCCACCACACGTTCTTCGAGATGCTCGGCAACTTCAGCTTCGGCGACTACTTCAAGAAGGACGCGCTGAAGTTCGCCTGGGAGCTGCTCACCGAGGTCTACCAGCTGCCCGCCGACAAGCTCTGGGCGACCGTCTACGCCGAGGACGACGAGGCCTATGACATCTGGAGGAACCTGATCGGCCTGCCGGCCGAGCGGCTCGTCCGGATCGGCGACAACAAGGGCGCGCGCTTCGCGTCGGACAACTTCTGGATGATGGGCGACACCGGGCCTTGCGGACCGTGCAGCGAGATCTTCTACGACCACGGCCCGGGGATCGAAGGCGGCCCGCCCGGCTCGCCCGAGCAGGACGGTGACCGCTACATCGAGATCTGGAACAACGTGTTCATGCAGTTCAACCGCGACGACGCGGGCGTGATGCACAAGCTGCCCAAGCCGAGCGTCGACACCGGCATGGGCCTCGAGCGGCTGAGCGCGGTGCTGCAGCACGTGCACTCGAACTACGAGATCGACCTTTTCATCGATCTCATCAAGGCCGTTCGCTTCGAGTTGTTTGCGGTTGTCAAAGACGATGCGTCGCTGGCGATCATCAACGACGCCTCGAACGTAAGCCCGTCGTTGAAGGTGATCGCTGATCACATCCGCGCCTGTACTTTCACGGTTGGTGATGGCATCGTCCCCGGCAACGAAGGGCGCGGCTACGTCTTGCGCCGGATCGCCCGGCGCGCGATCCGCCACGGCTACAAGCTCGGTGCGCGACGACCTTTCTTCTACCGGCTAGTCACGGCCGTAGGCGCCGAGATGGGCGATGCTTATCCCGAGTTGCGCCAGCAGGAACAGCGAATCACGGCTGTACTTCAGCAGGAGGAGGAGCGCTTCTTCCAGACGATCGCCAACGGCATGGCGATCCTCGAGTCGGCGCTCGCTGCGCTGAAGCCACGCGAGGCGCTCTCGGGCGACGTCGCCTTCAAGCTGCACGACACCTACGGCTTTCCGGTCGACCTCACCGCCGATGTCTGCCGCGAGCGCGGCGTCGCCGTCGACACGGCGCGCTTCGAGGCGCTTCTCGACGAGCAGCGCGAGCGCGCGCGCGCGTCGGCGAAGTTCCGCATGGCGCAGGGCCTCGAATACTCCGGCGTCGACTCGACCTTCCACGGCTACGAGACGCTGACCCACGACGCCGCGCGCGTCACCGCCCTCTATGTCGAAGGCGCCGCGGTCGAGACGGCGCGGGCGGGCGATTCCGCCGTGGTCGTCCTCGACCACACGCCGTTCTACGCCGAGAGCGGCGGCCAGGTCGGCGATACCGGCGAGCTGCGCAACGCCAGCGCGCGCATGGTGGTCGAGGACACGATCAAGGTGCAGGCCGCGGTGCCCGGCCACCAGGGACGTGTCGTCGAGGGATCGATCTCGGTCGGCGACGTCGTCTCGACCAGGGTCGATGCGGAGCGGCGCGCCAGGACGATGCGCAACCACAGCGCGACCCACCTGATGCACAAGGCTTTGCGCGAGGTGCTCGGCGAGCACGTGCAGCAGAAGGGCTCGCTCGTCGACGCCGAGAAGACGCGCTTCGACTTCGCGCACAACGCGCCGCTCAGCGACGAGCAGATCAGGACGGTCGAGCGGCGCGTCAACGCCGAGATCCTCGAGAACCATGCGACCGAGGCGCGCGTCATGCCGATCGCCGAGGCGCAGAAGCTCGGCGCGATGATGCTGTTCGGCGAGAAATACGGCGACGAAGTGCGCGTGCTCGACATCGGCGGCAGCCGCGAACTGTGCGGCGGGACGCACGTCGAGCGCACCGGCGACATCGG
>DASXXO010000422.1:0-6359 GCA_036503045.1 Caldimonas sp.
GTCGGTCAAGGACAAGCTCGGCATCTCCTTCGCGGCGCCGACGATCGTCGTCGCCGGAACCAACGGAAAAGGCTCGACCTGCGCGATGCTCGAGGCGATCGCTCTGGCAGCCGGCTACCGCACCGGGCTCTACTCGAAACCGCACCTCGTCCACTTCGAGGAGCGCTGCCGCATCGGCGGCAGGAGCGTCGATGGCGCCAGCCTGCTGCCCCACTTCGAAGCGGTTGAGCGGGCGCGCGGCGACGTCAGCCTCACGTACTTCGAGTTCACGCTGCTGGCGATCGCGTCGCTCCTCGCCGCGACGCCGCTCGAGCTCGTCATCCTCGAGGTCGGTCTCGGCGGGCGCCTCGACGCGGTCAACGCGTTCGACGGCGACTGCGCGGTGATCACCAGCGTCGACGTCGACCACGTCGAATACCTCGGCAGCGATCGCGAGTCGATCGGCCGCGAGAAGGCGGGAATCCTGCGGCCGGGAAAGCCCGCGATCGTCAGCGATCCGATGCCGCCGCAGAGCGTCGTCGACGAGGCGCTGCGCATCGGCGCCGACCTCTGGCTCGCCGGGCGCGACTTCCGCCATTCGGGTGATCGCCAGCAGTGGAGCTGGTCGGGCCGCACGATGCGCCTGAGCGGGCTCGCCTATCCGGCGCTGCGCGGCGCCAACCAGCTTCTCAACGCGTCGGGCGCGCTCGCTGCGTTCGAGGCGCTGCGCGAGCGGCTGCCGATCAGCGCGCAGGCGATCCGGCAAGGGCTCGCGACAGTCGAGCTCGCGGGGCGCTTTCAGATCGTTCCCGGAGCGCCGACGATCGTCCTCGATGTCGCCCATAACCCGCACGCGGTCGCCGCGCTGGCGCAAAACCTCGACCAGATGGGCTTCTATCCGCGCACGCATGCGGTCTTCGGTGCGATGCGCGACAAGGACGTCAGAGCGATCCTGGCGCGCATGGCGCCTCTGGTCGACGCATGGCACTTCACCGACCTGCCGACAGCGCGTGCGGCGAGCGCGGAGCAGCTCGCCGAGACGCTGCGCGGCGTGCCGACACGTCCTCCTGCAGCGACGGTAGCGACCCACGCGAGTCCCGGCGCTGCGCTCGCCAGCGCGATCGCCGCCGCGGACCCCGCTGATAGAATCATCGTCTTCGGCTCGTTCTACACCGTCGGCGGCGTGCTGGAGAACGGACTGCCCAAGCGCTCCGGTCCTCACATCGTCTGAGCCGACGCGCATCTCGTTCGCACTCGGCTCGAACGTCCGCTCCACCATGTTCAAGCAGAAGCGCGACCCCGCTCCCGACAAGCCCACGATCGCGCCGGCCGACGCCGTGCAGCAGGCGCGCACGCGCGCGCGCCAGCGGCTGATCGGCGCGGTGGTGCTGCTCGCGATCGGCATCATCGGCTTTCCGCTCGTCTTCGAGACGCAGCCGCGGCCGATCCCGGTCGACGTGCCGATCGAGATCCCGCGCCGCGACGCGCTTCCGCCGTTGACCGTGCCGCCGCCGCGCGCGCCCGCTGCTCGCTCGACGAGCGACGCCATGACCGCTACGGGCGCCGCGGCTCCGGTCGCCCGCGCTGCTTCGGCAGCGCCGCGCGGCAACGACGGCGTGATCACCGAATCGAGCGCAGATGCCGGTCGTGACGTCACCGCGGCGCCGCATCCCGCGCCACGCGCGTCGGCCACCCTCGAGCCGACGCGACCCGCGGCGAGCAGCGCGCTTGCCGCCGCGCTGGCGCCCCCGGCCGCGCGCTCGGCCGACGGCGAGCGCGCCCGCGCGCTGCTGGAGGGCCGCGCTGCATCGAGCGCCGACGAGCAGCGCTTCGTCGTCCAGGTCGGCGCGTTCGCCGACGCAGAGGCGGCGCGCGAGACGCGCAAGAACGTCGAGAAGCTTGGCCTCAAGACCTATACGCAGGTCGCACAGACGTCGGCGGGAAATCGCGTCCGGGTCCGCGTCGGCCCGTTCGCGTCGCGCGGCGAGGCCGAGGCGGCGCTCGCCAAGACCAAGGCAGCAGGGCTCAATGCCGTGCTGCTGACGCTGTGAAGGCCGGCCATGGACGGCTGGCCGGAGATCGGCTGGATCGACATCGCGATGCTCGCGGTGATCGCCCTGTCGGCGCTCGCGGGCGCGCTGCGCGGCCTGACCTACGAGGTCCTGTCGCTCCTCGCCTGGGTCGCCGCCTGGTTCGCCGGGCTCTGGCTCGGCCCGCTGCTGGCGCCGCACCTGCCGATCGGAGCGCCGGCCTCGGCCTTGAACAGTGTCGCCGCGTTCGCATGTGCGTTCCTGGTCGTCCTGATCGTCGCCGGCCTGGCGGCGCGGGCGGTGTCGGCGCTGGTCGCCAAGACGCTGCTCCGTCCGCTCGACCGCATGCTCGGGGCGGTCTTCGGCGTGCTGCGTGGAATGCTGGTGCTGCTCACGGTGGCGATCGTCGTCTCGTACACCCCGGCCGAGACGTCCGCGGCGTGGCGTGGGTCGCACGGCGCGGTCTGGTTGAATGCGATCCTGCGCGAGCTGGTGCCGCTCGTCGCGCCCGACGCGATTCTTCCGCCGGGGCAGCGCAGCGTTTGACGGCCGGCGCCGGCCTTTGACTGTCGAGGAGCTGCCATGTGTGGAATCGTCGGAGTGATCGCCCGGTCGCCGGTCAACCAGCTGATCTACGACGCCTTGCTGCTGCTCCAGCACCGCGGCCAGGACGCCGCCGGCATCGTCACCATGCAGGGCACCAAGTGCTTCATGCAGAAAGCGCGCGGCATGGTGCGCGACGTCTTTCGCACCCGCAACATGCGCGCCCTGCCGGGCAACGTCGGCCTCGGCCAGGTGCGCTATCCGACCGCCGGCAACGCCTACAGCGAGGAAGAGGCGCAGCCGTTCTACGTCAACGCTCCGTACGGCATCGTGCTCGTCCACAACGGCAACCTGACCAACGCCGCGGCACTCAAGCAGGAGCTGTTCGACATCGACCGGCGTCACATCAACACCGGCAGCGACACCGAGGTGCTGATCAACGTCCTCGCGCACGAGCTCGAGCGCGCGGCGCGCGACCGGGCGCTCACGCCCGAGGTCGTCTTCGACGCAGTCGCGGCCGTGCATCGGCGCGTCAAGGGCTCGTACGCGGTCGTCGCGCTGATCGCCGGGCACGGCCTGCTCGCGTTCCGCGACCCGTACGGGATCCGGCCGCTCGCCTTCGGAACGGGCGACGGGCCGCAAGGGCCGGAGATCATGGTCGCGAGCGAGTCGGTCGCGATCGTCGGCACCGGCCACGCGCTCGCGCGCGACGTCGCGCCGGGCGAGGCGATCTTCATCGATCTCGCCGGCACGGTGCACGCGCGCCAGTGCGCCGAGAAGCCGTCGCTCCACCCGTGCATGTTCGAGTACGTCTACCTGGCGCGCCCCGACTCGGTGATGGACGGCATCTCGGTCTACCAGGCGCGCCTGAACCTCGGCGAGACGCTCGCGCAGCGCGTCATCTCGACGATGCCGCCGTCGGAGATCGACGTCGTCATCCCGATTCCGGAGTCGAGCCGGCCGTCGGCGATGCAGCTCGCGCAGCGGATCGGCAAGCCCTATCGCGAAGGCTTCGTCAAGAACCGCTACGTCGGCCGCACCTTCATCATGCCGGGGCAGGGCGTGCGCAAGAAGTCGGTGCGCCAGAAGCTGAACGCGATCGAGGTCGAGTTCCGCGGCAGGAACGTGCTGCTCGTCGACGACTCGATCGTGCGCGGGACGACCTCGAAGGAGATCGTCCAGATGGCGCGCGATGCCGGCGCGAAGAAGGTCTATCTCGCGTCCGCCGCGCCGCCGGTGCGCTTCCCGAACGTCTACGGCATCGACATGCCGACCAGCGCCGAGCTGATCGCGCACGACCGCTCGGTCGAGGAGATCCGCGCGTTCGTCGGCGCCGACAAGCTGATCTACCAGGACGTGGCGGCAATGAAACGCGTCGTCGGTGCGCTCAATCCGAAGCTCGACGGCTTCGAGGCGTCGTGCTTCGACGGCGTCTACATCGCGGGCGACATCAGCGCCGCCGATGTCGCGGCGATGGCCGCCGACCGCAAGCACGACGACGAGGACGACGCGGCGGCCGATCGCGGCGCGCTGACGCTGCAAAGCGCCGCCGAACTCGCCTGATGGCCGATCGGAAGATTCCGAGGAAGCCGCTCCCCGAGGGGTTGCGGCTCGACACGCTCGCGGTGCGCGAGGGGCTTCCGGCGAGCGCCTGGGGCGAGAACTCGGAAGCGCTCTTCCTCACCAGCAGCTTCGTCCAGCCCGATGCGGCGACGGCGGCGGCGCGGTTCGCGAACGAGGAGGAAGCGTTCATCTACTCGCGCTTCACCAACCCCACCGTGATGATGATGGAGCGCCGCCTGGCAGCGCTCGAAGGCAGCGAGGCGTGCATCGCGACCTCGAGCGGAATGAGCGCGATCCTGCTGCTCGGGATGGGTCTGCTCAAGGCCGGCGACCACGTCGTCTGCTCGCGCAGCGTGTTCGGCTCGACCGTGATGCTTTTCGGCCGCGAGTTCGCGAAGTTCGGCGTCGAGACGACCTTCGTCTCGCAGTCCGACGTCGCCGAGTGGCGCTCCGCGGTGCGCAAGAACACCAAGCTGCTGTTCGCCGAGTCGCCGACCAACCCGCTCACCGAGGTGTGCGACATCCGCGCGCTCGCCGAGATCGCGCACGCCGCAGGCGCGGGCCTCGCGGTCGACAACTGCTTCTGCACGCCGGCGCTGCAGCGGCCGATCGCCCTCGGCGCCGACTACATCATCCACTCGGGGACCAAGTACCTCGACGGCCAGGGCCGGGTCATCGCCGGCGCGCTCTGCGCCAGCGAGAGCGTCGTCAACGACAGGTTCGTCCCGGTCATGCGCAGCGCCGGAATGACCCTGTCGCCCTTCAACGCCTGGGTCGTGCTGAAGGGACTCGAGACACTCTCGATCCGGATGCAGGCGCAAAGCGCGCGCGCGCTCGAGCTGGCGCGCTGGCTCGAGGCGCAGCCCGCGGTCGAGCGCGTCTACTTCCCGGCGCTCGCTTCCCATCCGCAGCACGCGCTCGCGATGGCGCAGCAGTCGGGCTGCGGCGGCGCGGTGGTGTCGTTCATCGTCCGCTCGCGCGACGGCAGCGCGAAGGATGCGCGCAGGAGCGCCTTCCACGTCATCGACAGCACGCGCGTCTGCTCGATCACCGCCAACCTCGGCGACACCAAGACGACGATCACCCATCCGGCCAGCACCTCGCACGGCCGCCTCACCGAGGAGCAGCGCCTCGCGGCCGGCATCACGCAGGGGATGATCCGTATCGCGGTCGGCCTCGACGACGTCGCCGACATCGAAGCCGACCTCGCGCGCGGCCTGACGACGCTGTGAGCGCTCCGCACGCGGCGCCGCTGATCGCCCCCGGGCAGCGCGTGCGCACGCGCATCGCGCCGTCGCCGACCGGGTTCCTGCACCTCGGCACTGCGCGCACCGCACTCTTCTCCTGGGCGTTCGCGCGCCACCACGGCGGCGCATTCGTCCTGCGCATCGAGGACACCGACGTCGCCCGCTCCAACGAGGATTCGGTCGAGCAGATCCTGGCGTCGATGCGCTGGCTCGGCCTCGGCTACGACGAAGGCCCGGTCTACCAGCTGCAGCGCCTCGAGCGCTACGCGGAAGTCGCCGAGCGGCTGCTCGCCGAGGCCAAGGCGTACCGCTGCTACGCGACTCCGGCCGAGCTCGAGCAGATGCGCGAGGCGCAGCGCGCGCGCGGCGAGAAGGCGCTCTACGACGGCCGCTGGCGCCCCGAGCCGGGCAAGACGCTGCCGCCGATCCCCGAAGGCGTGCCCCCGGTGATCCGCTTTCGCAACCCGCAGACCGGCGTCGTGCAGTGGGACGATCTCGTCAAGGGGCCGATCGCGATCTCGAACCACGAGATCGACGACCTCGTCATCGTCCGCGCCGACGGCATCCCGACCTACAACTTCGCGGTCGTCGTCGACGACTCGGACATGCGCATCAGCCACGTCTTCCGGGGTGACGAGCACGTCAACAACACACCCTGGCAGATCAACCTCTTCCATGCGCTGGGCGCGCCGCTGCCGGTGTTCGCGCACGTGCCCGTGATCCTGGGCGACGATGGCCAGAAGCTCTCCAAGCGCAAGGGCGCGGTGAGCGTGACGGCTTACGAGGAACAGGGCTTCCTCCCGGAGGCCATGCTCAACTACCTGGCGCGTCTGGGCTGGAGCCACGGCGACGAGGAACTCTTCACGCGCGAGCAGATGGTGGCCTGGTTCGACGGCAGCCACCTGGCCCGCCATCCGGCGCAGTGGGACGGCGCCAAGCTCGCCTGGGTCAACGCGCACTACCTGAAGGGCCTGCCCGAGAAGGAACTGCTGACGAT
>DASXXO010000423.1:0-3156 GCA_036503045.1 Caldimonas sp.
CGGCCGGCGCTCGCGACGAACGCGTCGATGGTCGCGGCGAGCACACCCGGCCCGGCGAGCATGTTGCCGGCGACGCTGAAGTCGTCGTGCACCGCATGGCCGCACCAGTCGACGCATTGCGCGCCGGTCCACGCGGCGGGATGGCCGCTTGCGCCGATGACATGCAGCTGACGTTGATCGCGGCCCTCGTCGGCGTCGGTGAGGCGCGCGACGATCTCCTCGGGCGGCGCCCCCGCGGCCAGCAGGTTGATTCCGACCGGGCCGTAGAGCGGATTCATCAGCGCCTGCGTCGAGAGGGCGCCGACCGCGCGCCGCGTGTGAACGCAGAGCGCGCCGACCGCGAAGAAGCGGCTCGCGATCGCGACGCCGAAGCCGCCGTCGCTGTCGCGGGCGACGATCGACCACGTCATCGCGCCACTCCCGGCAGGAATCGCTCGAGAAAGCGCGCGGTGTGCAGCGCCTCGCGCTGCGCGCCGTGCGCGATCTGCTGGCGGCAGCTCGTGCCGTCGGCGACGACGATCGCGTCGGGGACGGCGCGGATCGCGGGCAGCAGGCTCGCCTCGGCCATCGCGCGCGACACGTCCTGGTGGCGCGCCTCGTAGCCGAAGCTACCCGCCATGCCGCAGCACGAGGTCTCGATCAGGATCGGGTTCGCGCCGGGAACGAGGCGCAGCACGTCGAGGATCGGCGCAACCGCTGCGAACGCCTTCTGGTGGCAGTGGCCGTGGACGAGGACGGGCGCATCGATGCCGTCGAAGTCGACGGCGAAGCGGCCGGCCTTCGCTTCGCGCGCGACGAACTCCTCGAACAGCAAGGCGTGCGCGGCGACGCGGTTCGCCTTTTCGCCGAGGCGCAGCGCGAGTGCTTCGTCGCGCAAGGTCAGGAGGCACGAAGGCTCGAGGCCGACGATCGCGATTCCGGCGTCGGCGAACGGCAGCAGTGCGTCGACCAGCGCGAGCGCCTTTGCACGCGCCGCGTCGACCATTCCGCTCGTGAGGTAGGTTCGGCCGCAGCAGTGGTGCCCGCCACCCTTGATGAGCGTGTGCAGCGTGTAGCCCGCGCTCTTCAGCACGCGCGCGGCGGCGATCGCGTTCTCGCGCTCGAAGACGCCGTTGAAGGTGTCGACGAAGAGGAGCGCGGCCTTGCCGCCGGCGCGCGCGGTCGCGAGCGTCTTCTCCGCGTCGGCGAACAGCGCCGGGTCGTGCGCGCGCCAAAAGGTGTCGCGCCGCCAGTGCGGGAGCTTGCGATCGCGCGCGAAGCCGAGCAGCCGCTCGCCGAACGCGGCGGCGCCAGGCACGTGGTCGCGCAGGTTGACGAGCCACGCCATGCCGCTCAGGCGGTGCGCGTAATCGGGCAGGCGCGCGACGAGCTTGTCCTTCAGCGTCCAGCCGTGCCGCTTCTTGTAGTGCGCGAGGAACTCGATCTTGATGCGCGCCATGTCGACGCCGGTCGGGCACTCGCGCTTGCAGCCTTTGCAGCTCACACAGAGATCGAGCGCAGCGCGCACGGCATCGCTCGTCAGCGCATCCGGGCCGAGCTGCCCGGACAAGGCGAGACGCAAGGTGTTCGCTCTTCCCCGGGTCAGATGTTCCTCGTCGCGCGTGACGCGAAAGCTCGGGCACATCGTTCCGGCGTCGAACTTGCGGCAGTGGCCGTTGTTGTTGCACATCTCGACCGCCTTGGCGAAGCCGGAGGTGACGTCGCCGCCGCTGCCCGGCGCCGAGACCTGCTCGGTGCGCGGATCGTTCTGCACGTCCCACGCCGACCAGTCGAGCGCGGGAACGAGCGCGATCGTCCGGTACGGCTGGGGTGCCGAGGGCGGCGGGAAGCGAAACAGCGCGCCGTCGTCCATCTTCGGCGGATCGACGATCTTGCCGGGGTTGAAGAGGCCTTCGGGGTCGAGCGCGTCCTTGATCGCGCGAAACGCATCGCCGATCGCCGGGCCGAACTGCCACGCGATCCACTCGCCGCGGCACAGGCCATCGCCGTGCTCGCCGCTGTAGGCGCCCTTGTAGCGGCGCACGAGCGACGAGGCCTCCTCGGCGATCGCGCGCATCTTCGCCGCCCCGTCGCGCCGCATGTCGAGAATCGGCCGCACGTGCAACGTGCCGACCGACGCGTGCGCGTACCAGGTGCCGCGCGTTCCGTTGCGCGTGAACACCTCGGTCAGCGCGTCGGTGTAGTCGGCGAGATGGACGAGCGGCACCGCGCAGTCCTCGATGAAGCTGACCGGCTTGCCGTCGCCCTTCAGGCTCATCATGATGTTGAGGCCGGCCTTCCTCACCTCCCAGAGACGCTTTTGCGCGCCGTCGTCGGTCATCTCGACGACGCCTCCCGGCAGGCCGAGGTCGCCCATCAGCTCGACGAGGTGCGCGAGCTGCCCGACCAGCGGCGCCTTCGCGTCGCCGGCGAACTCGACGAGCAGGATCGCTGCCGGCGTGCCGTGCAGTGCGCTTTGCATCGTCGCGGCGAACGCCGGGTTGGCGAGCGCGAGGTCGATCATCGTCCGGTCCACCAGCTCGACCGCCGTCGGGCCGAGCGTGACGATGTGCTGCGCCGCCTCCATCGCGGCGCGAAAGGTCGGGAAGTTGACGACGCCGAGCACCTTCGCCGCCGGCAGCGGCGCAAGCTTCAGCGTCAACGCGCGCGACCAAGCGAGCGTTCCTTCGGACCCCACCAGCAGGTGCGCGAGGTTGACGCTGCCGTCGTCGGTGTACGGCTTCTCGCTTTGCGGATCGAAGATGTCGAGGTTGTAGCCGCCGACGCGGCGTAGCACCTTCGGCCAGCGCACCACGATCTCGTTGCGATGCAGCTCGGCGAGGCCGCGCACGAAGTCGGCGATCGCGGCGGCGCGTCCGGATGCGCTCGCGACCGAGCCGAAGGCGACCTCGCCGCCGTCGGCCATGCGTGCATCGATGCCGAGCACGTTGTGCACCATGTTGCCGTACTCGATCGAGCGCGAGCCGCACGAGTTGTTGCCCGCCATGCCGCCGATCGTCGCCTGCGCACTGGTCGAGACGTCGACCGGGAACCAAAGGCCGGTCTTCTTCAGCGCCGCGTTGAGGTCGTCGAGGACGATTCCCGGCTCGACGACCGCGCTCCGGCGCTCGACGTCGACCGAGACCACGCGGCGCAGGTGCTTCGTGGCGTCGATCA
>DASXXO010000424.1:0-10696 GCA_036503045.1 Caldimonas sp.
TGCGGGTCGTCATGTCGTCTCCGGCGGTGCGGGTCGCGATCGCGCGGACCCGAGGCCATGATAGGCAGCCGCTCGGCGCGTTGGCGAATGCCCGCATTGCGGCCGCACGGCCGGCCCGGAGAATCGCCGCACCGAGACTCGCAGGACCGCTTCCATGGACCGTCGCCTCGCCCTCCGCAGCACCTTCTTCGCGCTCGCCGCCGCCGCACTCGCGGGCAGCGTGCACGCCCAGAACGCCGCGCCTTTCAAGATCGGCTTCATTCTGCCCATGACGGGGCAGTCGGCATCGACGGGCAAACAGATCGAGGCGGCGATCAAGCTCTGGCAGGCGCAGAACGGAACGACGGTCGCGGGCCGCAGGGTCGAGGTCATCGTCAAGGACGATGGCACCGTGCCCGACACGACGCGCCGGATCGCCCAGGAAATGGTCGTCAACGACAAGGTCGACGTGCTCGCCGGCTTCGGCATCACGCCGTCGGCCTTCGCGACCGCGCCGATCGCCACGCAGAGCAAGACGCCGATGGTCGTGACAGCGGCGGCCACGTCGGCGATCACCGAGCGCTCGCCCTATATCGTGCGCACCAGCTTCACGCTGCCGCAGGTGACGGTGCCGATCGCCGACTGGGCGGCCAAGAACGGGATCAAGAAGGTGGTCACCTTCGTCAGCGACTACGGACCCGGCCTCGACGCCGAGAAGTTCTTCAAGAGCCAGTTCCAGCTCAATGGCGGCCAGGTCACCGGTGAGATCCGCTCGCCGTTGAAGAGCCCCGATTTTTCGCCGTTCCTGCAGAAGGTCGCCGACCTGAAGCCCGATGCGGTGTTCTGCTTCCTGCCCTCGGGCCAGGGCGCCGCATTCATGAAGCAGTTCGGCGAGCGCGGCCTCGACAAATCCGGGATCAAGCTCATCGCCACCGGTGACGTCACTGACGACGACCAGCTCAACGAGATGGGCGACGTCGCGCTCGGCGTCGTCAACTCGCACCACTACTCGGCGGCGCACCCGTCGCCGATGAACAAGAAATTCGTGCAGGCGTTCGAGGCGGCGAACCATTTCCGGCCGAACTTCATGGCCGTCGCCGGCTACGACGGCATGCACGTGATCTACAACGCTCTCGCCGCGACCAAGGGCGCCGGCGGCGGCGACGCGCTGCTCGCAGCGATGAAGGGCCAGGTGTTCGAGAGCCCGCGCGGCGAGATCCTGATCGACGCGCAGACGCGCGACATCGTCCAGGACGTCTACATCCGCAAGGTCGAGCGGGTCAACGGCCAGCTCTACAACGTCGAGTTCGACGTGCAGAAGGCGGTCAAGGACCCTGGCAAGGCGAAGTAGGCGAGCGCCGCGCGCGCGCGGCGCGGTGCGTCAGCGCGGCGTGCCCGCATGCTGCAGGCGCGCCGTCAGGTGTTGGCGGCGGACCGGAAGTAGCGTGCCTCGAGCGTCTTGGCGCTGAGCAGGCGCAGTGTCACGAGGACACGCTCCCAGAAGGTCAGCGGCTGGATCGTCCCGCTCGGCAGGACGAGCACCGGGCCGAGGATCGGCTCCGCCTCGATACGCGATTCCTGATAGGTCCGCTCCTCGTGCCTCACTGCTCTCATGTCGTCTCCTGGGCCGCTCGTCGGCGACCGTTCGGGCGCAATGTAACCGCGTGTGACCGGCGGTGAAAGTCCGTTCGTCGCGGTCGGCGCCGCGAACCGAGTGCGTGTGGCGATCGGCCGACATGTCGCCATGGCCACGTGTTCGGGCTAAGGTCACGCCATGCGACTCGTCACCTGGAACGTCCAGTGGTGCCTGGGCTGCGACGGTCGCGTCGACCCGCAGCGGATCGTCGACGACGCCCGCGCGTTTGCCGATTTCGACGTGCTCTGCCTGCAGGAAGTCGCGGCGAACTTCCCCCTGCTCGACGGCAGCCGCGGCGAGGACCAGTTCGCGCTGCTGGCAGCGGCGCTGCCGGGCTTCACGGCGATCGCCGGCGTCGCCGTCGACAGTGCCGCGCCCGACGGCACGCGGCGCCGGTTCGGCAACATGATCCTGAGCCGCTACCCGGTGCGCTGGGCGCTGCGCGCGCTGCTGCCGTGGCCCGCCGACCCGGCGGTGCGCAGCATGCCGCGCGTGCTCGTCGAAGCTCTGGTCGAGGCGCCGTTCGGCCCGGTGCGGGTGATGACGACGCACCTCGAGTACTACTCGGCGCTGCAGCGCGCCGCGCAGCTCGAGGCGCTGCGCAGGCGCCACGAGGAGGCGTGCGCGCACGCGCTCGCCGGCGGCGTCGGCGAGCCGTCCGACGGCCCGTTCGAGCGCCAGCCGCAGACCGTCTCGGCGATCCTCACCGGCGACTTCAACCTGCGCCCCGAGGACCCGCTGCATGCGCGCCTCGGCGAGGGCTTCGCCGACGCGCGCGTGCCGCAGCTCGACGACGTCTGGCAGCGCCTCCATCGCGATGCTCCGCAGCCGCCGACGATCGGCGTGCACGACTGCCACCAGTGGCCCGACCCGTACGCGTGCGACTTCATCTTCGCGAGCAGCGACCTGCGCGGGCGCCTGTGCGCGGTCGCGGTCGACGCGCGCAGCGCAGCCAGCGACCATCAGCCGATGATGGTCGAGCTCGCCTAGGCGGTTGCGGGCGCGCCGCGTGCCGGCTTGGGAGATGCGCGCGCGAGCGACGGACACAGGCCCCCGCGACCCGACGCGCGCGCAATTCGTCCGCGGCGCGCTCGCGCTCCCGCTGCTGATGGCGACTCGCATCTCGCTCCCAGCCTCCACCCCGGCATCGAAGATGAACACACGACCGATCCCGGCGACCCGCGAGCCCCTGCCGGTGATCGGCTGTGGCACCTACGTCGGCTTCGACGAGGCGCCGGGGACGCCGGCATACGCGCTCTTGCCCGGCGTCGTCGACGCGCTGCTCGACGCCGGGGGCAAGGTCCTCGACAGTTCGCCGATGTACGGCCGCGCGGAAGAGACGACCGGCGAGCTGCTTGCTGCCAGCGGACGGCGCGGCGAGGCCTTTCTCGCGACCAAGGTCTGGACGCGCGGCAAGGCCGACGGCATCCGCCAGATGGAAGCGTCGTTTCGGCTCCTGCGCACCGACCGCATCGACCTGATGCAGATCCACAACCTGGTCGACTGGCGCACCCACCTCGCGACGTTGCGCCGCTGGAAGGACGAAGGGCGGATCCGCTATCTCGGCGTCACCCACTACACCTCGTCGGCGTACGCCGAGGTCGAGGCGGTGCTGCGCGCCGAGCGGATCGACTTCCTGCAGATCAACTACGCGCTCGACGACCGCGAGGCCGAGCGGCGCATCCTGCCGCTCGCCGCCGAGCGCGGTGTCGCAGTGATCGTCAACATGCCGTTCGGCGGCGGCGGCCTCTTGCGCGGCCTCGTCGCCAAGCCGCTGCCGTCGTGGGCCGGCGAGATCGGCTGCGCGAGCTGGGCGCAGCTGCTCCTGAAGTTCGTTCTTTCGAACCCGGCCGTCACCTGCGCGATCCCCGGGACGCGGCGCCGCGAGCACATGGAGGACAACGCGCACGCCGGCTTCGGCGCCGTGCCGCCGCCCGAGTTCTGGCGCGACAAGCTGGCCGCGATGGCGCGCTAGCGGCGCCGCTCAGGCCGCCGCGATGGCCAGCGGCAGGCGGACGATGAACTCGCTGCCGAGATCTTTGCCGGCGCTGCTGGCCGCAACGTTTCCGCTGTGCGCCCGCACCAGCTCGTGCACGACCGCGAGGCCGATCCCGAGGCCCGACTCGTCGACCGGCAGGTTGGTGTCGAGCGTGAACAGGTCGAAGATGTGCGGCAGCGCCTCGGGTGCGATGCCGACGCCGCGGTCGGCGACTGTGACCATCACCTGGTCCGCGCCCGTCGTCATCGCCAGCAGGATGTCCCCGCCGGGGCGCGAGCGCCGCGAGGCGTTGTTGAGCAAGTTGGCGAAGACCTGAGTGAGCCGCTGCGGATCGCCGTGCACCGTCGCCGGGCTCGCGCCGAGATCGACGCGCAGCCGCTGCTGCTTGGCGTCGATCGCGTGGCGGCAGGCGTCGATCGCCTCGGCGAGGATGTCGGAAAGGTCGAGCTGGCTGCATTCGAGGCGGAACTGGCCGGCGCCGACGCGCGAGCCGTCGAGCAGGTCGTCGATCAGGCGCGCCATGTGCGCGGTCTGGCGCTGGATCACGTCGTGCTGCAGCGCGCACATCGCCTCGTCGGCCCGCGGATGGCGCAGCGTCGCGTTGGCCATGCGGATCGCCGACAAGGGATTCCGCAGCGCGTGCGCCGCCATCGCGACGAAGTTGATCTGCCGGTGGTGCGCGTCCTCGGCGTTCGCCTGGAGCCTCTGCGCGGTCTGCGCGGCGGCGACGAGCTGCCGGTTCGCCTCGAGCAGCTCGCGCAGGCGCGCCTCGTGCTCGGCGAGCGCCGAATCGGGCCGCTTGAGCGCGAGCGCCGGCACCTCGGCCACCGCCCGCCGCTCGCGGTGGATCGCGTCGGTGCTCTCGCTGCAGAACACATAGCGGCCGTGGCCCGCCTTCTTGGCGCGGTACATCGCGACGTCGGCGCGCTCGATCAGCGTCGTCGGGTCTTCGCCGTCGTCGGGATAGACGCTGATGCCGAGGCTCGCCGAGAGCGTGAGCGTGTGCGGACCGATCAGCGCCGGCGCGGCGAGCGTCTCGAGGATCTTCTGCGCGACCGCCGCGGCGTCGCTCGCGCGGACCAGCTCGGCGAGCAGCACGACGAACTCGTCGCCGCCGTGGCGGCTGACCGAGTCCGACTCGCGCACAGAGGCCTCGAGCCTGCGCGTCGCGAGCTGCAGCACCTGGTCGCCCACCGCGTGGCCGAGCGAATCGTTGATCTGCTTGAAGGTGTCGAGGTCGACGAAGATGACGCCGACCCGGTGCGAGCGCCGCTGCGCCATGGCGATCGCGGTCTCGAGGCGGTCGAGCATCAAGGCGCGTGTCGGCGCGCCGGTCAGCTCGTCGTGCTGGGTCGAGCGGGCGAGCTCGTCGAGACTGCTCACCGCGACCTGCGCGACGCTGTCAGCGCGCACCGCCGCCTGGACCAGCTCGGTGTTGACCTCGAGCAGCTGCGCGCTGCGCAGGTTGCTCAGCTCCAGCTGCGCCTGCGCGAGCTCGCGGCGCAGCCCCGTGAGGTCGGCGCGGACGGCGTCGGCCTGGCCGTTGAGCTGGTCGAGCGTGCGGCGCGCCGCCGTCGTCCGCGCGTCCTCGGACACATCGCTCATGGCAGCCGATGCAGTGCCCACATCCCTGGGATCATGCCGCAGATGGCCGCCGGGGTCGGCTGCCGCGCGGAGCGTCCGGGCACGCCCGGGCGGAAGAAATCACACATACAGTCTCGCGTTGCGCGGCCCTGGCTGCGTCCTCGACCCATGACGAACCCTGCCACATCCTTTCCTCCGCATCCAGATGGTGGAGACGACCTGCTCGACGTGCTGATTGTCGGCGCCGGCCTTTCGGGCATCGGCGCTGCCCATCACCTGCAGGAACGGTGCCCCGGCAAGCGCTACCTGATCGTCGAGGCGCGCGGGGCGATCGGCGGCACCTGGGACCTGTTCCGCTACCCGGGCGTCCGCTCCGACTCCGACATGTACACGCTCGGCTACCGCTTCCGGCCATGGACCGACCCGCAGGCGATCGCCGACGGCCCGTCGATCCTGGCCTACATCCGCGCGACCGCCGACGAGGCAGGCATCGTCGCGAAGATCCGCTTCGGCCACGTCGTACGGCGTGCCGAGTGGTCGAGCGCGGCCGCGTGCTGGACAGTGCACGGCGCGCGCGGCGCCGACGGCGCGGCGGTGCGCTGGCGCGCGCGGTTCCTGTTCGTCTGCAGCGGCTACTACCGCTACGACGAGGGCTACCGGCCCGCCTTCGACGGCGAGGGCGACTTCGCCGGCCGGCTCGTCAACCCGCAGTTCTGGCCCGAGGGGCTCGATGTCGGCGGGCGCAAGGTCGTCGTCATCGGCAGCGGCGCGACGGCGGTAACGCTCGTCCCCGCGCTCGCCGAGACGGCGGCGCACGTGACCATGCTGCAGCGCTCGCCCACCTACGTCGTCACCCGGCCGGCACGCGACCCGATCGCCCGGTTCCTGCAGCGCCTCCTGCCCGAGCGCCTCGCGTACGCGCTCGCGCGCTGGAAGAACGTCCTGATCGGCACGTTTTACTACCGGCTCGCGCGGCGCCGGCCGGCCGAGGTCAAGGAGCGCATCGTCGCGATGGCGGCCCAGCAGGTCGGGCCGGACTGCGACGCGCGCACGCACTTCTCGCCGCGCTACAACCCGTGGGACCAGCGCGTCTGCCTGGTCCCCGACGGCGACTTGTTTCGAGCGATCCGCGCCGGCCACGCGACGGTCGTGACCGACACGATCGATCGCTTCACCGCCGAAGGCATCCGTCTCGGCTCGGGAGCAACGCTGCCGGCCGACATCGTCGTCGTCGCCACCGGGCTCAAGCTGAACCTGCTCGGCGACATCGCGCTGACGATCGACGGCGCGCCGTGCCGCGCGAGCGAGGCCATGGCCTACAAGGGCATGATGCTGAGCGACGTGCCCAACCTCGCGCTCTGCTTCGGCTACACCAACGCGTCGTGGACGCTGAAGGCCGACCTCACCTCCGGATACGTGTGCCGGCTGCTGCGCCACATGGACCGGCGCGGCGCCGCCATCGTCGTGCCGCGGCGCGACCCGTCGGTCGGCACGCAGCCGTTTCTCAGCTTCACGTCAGGCTACGTGCAGCGCGCGAGCGCCGTCCTGCCCAAGCAGGGGACGCGCAAGCCGTGGCTCGTGCGCCAGAGCTACCTGCTCGACGTGCTCGCGATCCGCTTCAGCCGCATCGACGACGGCGTGCTGCGCTTCGGCGCCGCGGGTCGGCCGCCGTGAAGCTGCGCGACCGGGTCGCGGTCGTCACCGGCGCGGCGAGCGGCATCGGCCGCGGCATCGCGCTCGCGCTCGCGCGCCGCGGCTGCCATTTGACGCTGGTCGATATCGATGAGGGTGGCGTGACGGCGACTGCGCGCGAGGCGGAAGCGTTCGGCGTTCGCGCCGTCCCGCAGCGCGTGGACGTCACCGACCGCGCCGCCGTGGCGGCGCTGCCCGGCCAAGTGCGCGCCGCCCACGGCCGGGTCGACCTGCTCGTCAACAACGCCGGCGTCGCCGTCGGCGGCACCTTCGAGCAGGTCGGCGAGGCCGACTTCGACTGGCTGATCGCGATCAACTTCGACGCCGTCGTGCGCATGACGCGCGCCTTTCTGCCGCTCCTGCACACGAGTGACGACGCGCGCATCGTCAACGTCTCGAGCATCTACGGGATCGTCGCGCCGGCCGGGCAGGCTGCCTACTCGGCAAGCAAATTCGCGGTGCGCGGCTTTTCGAACGCGCTCCGTCACGAGCTCGAGGGCACGCGCGTCGGCGTGACGGTCGTTCATCCGGGCGGCGTCGCAACCGCGATCGCCCGCAGTGCGCGCGTTCCCGCCGCAATTCCCGCCGCGGAGATCGAGCGGCGCCGTGCCGCTGCCGACCGCAAGCTCCGCATGCCGCCGGCGCGCGCCGGCGAGATCATCGTCCATGCGATCGAGCGGCGGCGCGCACGCGTGCTCGTCGGCGCCGACGCGGTCGTCGTCGCGCTGCTCGAACGGCTCGCGCCGGTCCACTACTGGCGCGTGCTGAAGGGGATGATCGGCGGCTGACCGGCGTGTCAGCACGGACCGCCAGGCGCGCCGACCTCGACAAGCGACCTCAGCGCGCCGCCCCGCCCACGACCCAGTGCGGCGGCCACTCGCAAAAGGCCGATTGGCGCGCGCGCTCTGACGCGTGCGCGCTCTGCAGCATCGCCTCGACCGGTCCGCGCAGGCGTTCGCCGTAGAGCGCGACGACGTCGAGCGCGGCCCTGCACTCGCGCTCGAGGTCGGGCGCGAGCGCCAGCGTGACGAGCAGCGCGTTGCGCGCGTCGCGCTCGCGCCCCGAGAGCGCGCTCGCGATCGCCAGGGTCGCCCAGTCCTCGATCCTTCCTTCGGGACGGCGGCTGCTGCGCAAGGTCAGCGCATGCAGCGCGAGCTGGCGCGCGGCCTCGGCCTGCGCCGGCTTCTGGCGCAGCAGCAGGAACGCGAGGTTGCCGGCGACCTCCGCGTCGAGCGGATTGGCGCCGAACGCGCGCACCTGCAGCATCAGCGCTTCCGGCGTGCTGCCACGCTTGGCGTATTCGGTGCGCGCCGCCTCGTTGAGCTGCTGTGCATCGCGCGGCAGCAGCGTCATTCCGTCCAGCGGGTCGGCGTTGCGCGCGATCGCGAGAGCGTCGGCGCGAACGCCTTCGTCTTCGAGCAGGCGCTCCGAGCGTGCCGCCGCATAGAGGACGCGTGCAACCGCGCGCTCGGCCTGCTGCGCGAGGCGCGGCACGTCGCGCGTCATCAGCTCGTTGGCACGGACGAGGAGGTCGACCGGCGCCTCGGTCGCCGCCGGCGGCGCGGTGCCCCCACGCGCGGCAGGAAACGCCGTCGGCGCCGACGACAGCTCGCGCGTCGCGGCGGCGACGCTGGTCGACGCGGTGACTGCGAGCGACGCGGCGGCGGTCGCGGTCGCCGCCGATGCGCCGCCGGGTGGCGGAGCGGACACGGGCGCAGCGCTCGCCAGGACAGGCGCCGCAGCGTTCGTCGCCGACGCGCTGCCCGGCAGCGCCCTTGGCGGCGCCTTCGCTGCTGCGATCCGCGGTGCCGGCAATCCGGCGACTGCCCACGGAATCGGCGCGGCCGGGTCGCGCCAGGTGCGCGTCGGCGCCGGGCTGCGCGCGACGATCGCCGGCCCGGCGATCGCGACGTGCACGCGCGACCGCGCGTCGGCACCGGAATGGGCGGGCGCATTGGCCGGGCTGGCGCTCCTCGGCGCATGCGCGAACACCGTGCGCGGCGGTGCCGCCGTTGGCGCCGCCGCGGGCACCAGCGTGCCGCGTGCGCCCAACGCGCCGGCGCTGCGTGCGCCGGCGCGCGCCAGCGCCTGCGGACGTTGCGTCGGCGCTGCCGCCTGCGTCGTTGCGGCGGGGGCGGTCGCCTTCGCCTCGGGCTGCGCCTGCGCTGCGGCAGGCCGGCTCTCGCGCTCTGGCGCGGCCTGCCCTGCCGGGCTCACCTCGGGTGCCGGCTTCGAGTCCGTGCGCTCGCCGGTCGATGGGGCAGGCAGCGCGTGCTCGCCGGTGCCGTGCGCCGTCGTCGGCGTCTCGGTCGCAGCGGGCGCCTTTGCGCCGGTCTCGCTCGGCGTCGTCGGCGCGGGCTCGGGCGCCGTGGTCGCGCTCGGCTCGCGCTCCGCCTTGTTCGCCGGCAGGGTCGCGGCGATGTGCAGCCCCGGACTCGCCGCGCGCGTCAGCGGGTTCGAAGCGACTGCGTCGATGGCACGACGTGCGCCGGGCAACGTGAGCCACCCGGGCGCGAGCAGCGGCACGCTCGCGACCGCGGTCGCCGCGACGGCGATGCCGGCGGCCCATGCAACCCGGCGCGCGCGCGGGCGTTCGCTGCGCTGCAGCGCACGCACGTCGACAGCGGTGCGCTCGAGGTGCAGCCAGGCCGGCGCATCGGTCCGGTCGAAGCTCCAGCGGGCCGCGCCGCGATCCGCGCTTGCGTTGAGGGCGCCCGCCGCGCTCGGCAGGGCGACAGGCATCGCGATCCGCGTCACCGGCGTCGGCGACAACGCCGCTGCGACGCCGCTGTCGATCGTCAGGTGCCAGCCGCGCTGCAGCGATCCGCTCAGCTCTGGATGCCGCAGCGCCTCAGCTGCGAAATCGATCAGCTGGGCGTGCGGCCGCAGCGCGGGCAGCGCGCCGTCGTGCGCATCGATCAAGCGGCGCACCAGCGCGCGCGCCTTCGCATGGCGAGCGCGCGTCCACGCACCGAAGCTCGCATCCTCGAGCTCGGGCAGGTAGCGCCAGAGCATCGCTGCGAGGCTGAACAGGTCGCAGCGCCAGTCGAGCTGGCGCGTCGGCCCGAGGTCGCCGAAGTGTCCCGCGTCGAGTGCGCGCAGCAGGCGCGGCGACTGGTACTCGTAGTCGAGCTGCGGCGCGATCGGCAGCGCGCTCTCGAGCGGCTCCCCCGAGACGAGCGAGAACGCGAAGTCGATCAGCGCGATGTCGTCGAAGCGCGCGTGCAGCGTCGCGCCCGGGTCGCGCGGATCGAAGTCGATCGGTCCGGCCGGGATGCAGACGTTGTCGGCCTTGAGGTCGAGGTGGACGAGCTGGAGCGCGTGGATCGCGTCGAGCGCGATCAGGCAATGGCGCGCGAGCGCCCACCAATGCGCGCAGTCCTCGAACACGTTGCGCAGTCGCGCGCCGTCGCGCTCGAGCGGCAGCAGCGTCGCCCAATGATCGACCGTGACGCCGGCGTCGTAAGTCTGGACCAGCGCCGGCCGGTCGGCGGCGCCGCGGTCGAACTGGACGACCTGCGGCACGGCGCGCACGCCGTGGCCGACCAGGCGCGCGAGGATGCGCCACTCGCGCTCGGTCCAGGCGCGGAAGTCGCCGGCGGGCGTCGCCAGGAAGCGCTTCGTGTAGCGGCGCCGCTCGCCGGGCAGCGACGCCTCGCGGAAGACCTCGACGTGCTCGCCGGTCACCATTTGCAGGCGGCCCCGGCCGAACACGCGGTCGATGTCGACGGGCGTCATGGCTCGTTCCTTTCCTTGCCGCCGGCGGCGCGGCCACGGTCGCTGCGGCGCAGCCCTTGCCATCCCTG
>DASXXO010000425.1:0-22886 GCA_036503045.1 Caldimonas sp.
AGCGAAGTACCGCGACGACCCAGAAGCGATCCGCGCGCTCGTCCATCCGGACCGCGTCCACCGCGACCTCTACATCGACGCCGACCTGTTCGCGCTCGAGCAGGAGCACTTCTTCGCCAGCACCTGGAACTACGTCGGCCACGACTCGCAGCTGCCGAACCCGGGCGACTACATCCGAAACGAGATCGGCGGCCAGCCGTTGATCGTCGTCCGCCACGGCGACGGCTCGGTGCGCGTGCTGATGAACCGCTGCGCGCACAAAGGCTCGCGCCTGGTGAGCGCGCCGTCGGGCAACACCGGCAAGCACTTCCGCTGCCCGTACCACGCGTGGACCTACCGCACCGACGGGTCGCTCCTCAACATCCCGCTCAAGGACGGCTACGAGGGAACGGCGCTGCACGAGTGCGAATCGGCCAAGGGCCTGGCGACGGTCGCCAACGTGCGCCTCTACCGCGGCTTCATCTTCGTCAAGCTGAGCGACGCCGGCCCGGAGTTCGAGGCGTACTTCGGCGACTCGCTCTCGTCAATCGACAACATGGCCGACCGCTCGCCCAAAGGCCGGCTCGAGATCGCCGGCGGATGCCTGCGCTTCCTGCACCAGTGCAACTGGAAGCTGTTCGTCGAGAACCTGAACGACACGATGCACCCGATGGTCGTGCACGAGTCGTCCGCCGGGACGGCCAAGCGGATGTGGCTCGACAAGCCCCCCGATGCGCCCAAGCCGATGGCGATCGAGCAGTTCACGCCCTTCATGTCGGACTACCAGTTCTTCCAGGACATGGGCGTTCGCGTGTTCGACAACGGCCACAGCTTCTCGGGCGTGCACTTCTCGATCCACAGCAAGTATTCGGCGATCCCCTCGTACGAAGCCGCGATGCAGGCGGCGTACGGCCCCGAGCGCACGGCGCAGATCCTCGGCCTCGCGCGCCACAACACGGTCTACTACCCGAACCTGACGATCAAGCGCGCGATCCAGGCGATTCGCGTCGTCAAGCCGGTCGCGGTCGACCGGACGATCGTCGAGAGCTGGACCTTTCGCCTCGTCGGCGCTCCGCCCGAGCTGCTGCAGCGGACGACCACCTACAGCCGGCTCATCAACTCGCCGTTCTCGGTCGTCGGCCACGATGACCTGCAGGCGTATCGCGGCATCCAGGCCGGGCTGCACGCGGGCGGCAATCCTTGGGTCAGCCTGCACCGCAACTTCGACCCGGCCGAGATCGGCGCGCCCGACGTCACCACCATCGGCACGAGCGAGATCTCGATGCGCAACCAGTATCGCGCGTGGGCGCGCTACATGACCTTGACGATGTGAGCAGCGGGCCGCAAGCGATGCGCACGAACGACCAGGCCGAGATCGCGAGCGAACGCGCGCTGATCGAATTCGTCGTTCGCGAGGCGCGCCTGCTCGACGAGAAGCGCTACGAGGAGTGGAACGCGCTTTTCCTGGACGACGCGATCTACTGGGTGCCGCTCACCCCCGGCCAGCCCGAAGGCCTCGGCCACACCTCGCACCTCTACGAGGACAAGCTGCTGCGCGACCTGCGTATCGAGCGCCTCAAGAGCCCGCGCGCGTTCTCGCAACAGCCGCCGACCAGGAGCCTGCACCTGCTGCAGACGCCGACCGTCGAGTCGGCCGACGCGGGAGCGAACGCCTACCTCGTGCGCACGGGCTTCCACTACACCGAATCGCAGGGCGACGAGCTGAACTTCTTCGTCGGCACTTGCTGGCACCGGCTCGAGGTCGTCGACGGGGCGCTGCGCGTTCGCCTCAAGCGTGTCGACCTGGTCAACAGCGACGCCGCGCTGCCGGCCGTGCAACTCTTCATCTGAGGCGAGAAAGAACAGCGTATGTCGACTGTCCACGCGGCGTTCAACAAGGTCGCTTCGCGTCGCGCCGACGCCGACTTCCTCGCGGTCGATTCGGTGACCGCGCAGACCTACGGCATCCCGGTCGGGACACGCAGCTGGCGCGAGGTCGCCGGCGAGGTCGACCGGCTGCTCGCCGCGTACGCGTCGGCCGGCTACGGCCACGGCCACCGCGTCGGCCTCCTGCTCGAGAACCGGCCCGCGTTCTTCACCCACTGGCTCGCCCTCAACGCGCTCGGTGTCAGCATCGTGCCGATCCACGCCGACATGGGGCCGGTCGAGTGGAGCTACCTCGTCAGCCACAGCGAGATGTGCCTGGCCGTCGTCCTGCCCCATCGCGAGGCGGCGCTGCGCACCGCGGCGGCCGAGGCGAACGTGCAGCTGCAGACGATCCGCCCCGAAGCCGAAGGCAAGATCCCGTCGCCGTCGGTGCCGGCGCGCCACGCGCGCAATCCGGTCAACCGGGCGAGCGAATGCGCATTGCTCTATACGTCGGGAACGACGGGACGGCCGAAGGGCTGCCGGCTCCACAACGGCTACTTTCTGCGCGCCGGCGAGTGGTACCTCGGCCTGCACGAGCTCGCCGAGATCGTCCCCGACATCGACCGCTTCATTACGCCGCTGCCGCTCAGCCACATGAACGCGCTCGCGTTCTCGTCGATGGCGGCGATGCTCTCGGGCGGCTGCATCGTCCAGCTCGACCGCTTTCACCCGCAGACCTGGTGGCAGAGCGTGCGCGAGAGCCGCGCGACGGTCGTGCACTACCTCGGCGTGATGCCGGCGATGCTGGTCGCCGCGCCGTCGAGTCCCCAAGATCGCGACCACAAGGTGCGCTTCGGCTTCGGCGCCGGCGTCGACCCGCGCCACCACGCCGCGTTCGAGGAACGCTTCGGCTTTCCGCTGCTCGAGGCCTGGGCGATGACCGAGACCGGCGCCGCCGCGTGCATCATGGCCAACCGCGAGCCGCGCCACGTCGGCACGCGCTGCTTCGGGCGCCCGGCCGACTTCGTCGAGACGCGCACCGTCGACGAGTTCGGCAAAGACGTCGGCACCAGCCGCGCCGGCGAGCTGCTCGTCCGCGCACCCGGCCCGGACCCGCGGCGCGACTTCTTTCTCGGCTACCTCAAGGACGAGCCGGCGACCGAAGAGGCGTGGGCAGACGGCTGGTTCCACACCGGTGACGTCGTCCAGCGCAGCGCCGACGGCGACTTCCACTTCGTCGACCGGCGCAACAGCGTCATCCGCCGGAGCGGCGAGAACATCTCGGCGCTCGAGGTCGAGAGCGTCGTCGCCGACCACCCTGCGGTGGCCGCGGTCGGCGTCGCGGCGACGCCCGACCCGGTACGCGGCGATGAGGTCCTCGCCTGCGTCGTGCTGCGCAAGGCGCCGAACCTGCCGCCGCCCGAGCGCATCGCGATGAGCATCGTCGCGCACGCGCTCGAGCGGCTCGCGTACTTCAAGGCGCCGGGCTATGTCGCCTTCGTCGAGGCGCTGCCGCTCACCGCTTCGCAGAAGGTGCAGCGCAGCGACCTGCGCGAGCTCGCGCGCGCGCTTCCCGGAAAGCCCAACTGCCACGACCTGCGAATCCTGAAGCGGCGCCGAAAGACGAAATGAGCGCGCGGTCGTCCGGGCGCCAGTCGTACGACGGCGTCGCCGTCGCGGTCCCGGTGACCGTGCCGTACCGGCGCTACTCGACCAAGGGCGCGCACTGGTTCATCGGCCAGGCGATGGACGCGCTGGTCGAGCGCTCGGGCATCCCGAAGGACCGGATCGACGGCCTGACGGTGTCGAGCTTCTCGCTCGCGCCCGACACGGCAGTCGGCGTCACCCAGCATCTGGGCCTCAGCCCGCGCTGGCTCGACCACATCCCGACCGGCGGCGCGTCGGGGGTGATGGCGCTGCGTCGCGCGGCCCGCGCGGTCCAGGCGGGCGATGCCAACGTCGTCGCCTGCGTCGCTGCCGACGCGAACCACGTCGAGTCGTTCCGCCAGATGCTCGGCGGCTTCTCGCAGTTCGCGCGCGATGCGAGCTATCCGTACGGATCGGGCGGCCCGAACTCGATCTTCGCTTTCATCACCGCGGCGTACATGCGCAGCTACGGCGCCGAGCGCGAGGACTTCGGCCGGATCTGCGTCGCGCAGCGCGCCAACGCGCTCAAGAACCCGAACGCGCTGTTCAAGGTGCCGCTGACGATCGAGCAGTACCTCGACGCGCGGCCGATCTCCGATCCGATCCATCTGTTCGACTGCGTCATGCCTTGCGCCGGCGCCGAGGCGTTTCTCGTGCTGCGCGAGGAGCGCGCCCGCGACCTCGGCCTTGCGCATGTGCGGGTGCGCGGCGCGATCGAGCGCCACAACGCGTACGCCGAGGATCCGGTGCTGTTGCGCGGCGGCTGGTCGATGGACCGCGACGACCTCTACGCGCAGGCGGGCGTGCGCGCCGACGCGATCGACTTCGTGCAGAGCTACGACGACTACCCGGTCGTGGTCATGCTGCAGTTCGAGGACCTCGGCTTCTGCGAGAAGGGCGAAGCACCGTCGTTCGTGCGCACCAAGAGGCTGACGCACGACGGCGACTTCCCGAACAACACGAGCGGCGGCCAGCTCTCGGCCGGCCAGGCAGGCTGCGCCGGCGGCTTCCTCGGCATGACCGAGGCGATCCGCCAGCTCACCGACGCGGCGGGCGAGCGCGCGGTGAAGGATGCGAAGCTCGGCCTCGTCTCCGGCTTCGGCATGGTGACGTACGACCGGTGCCTCTGCACCGGCGCCGTCATCCTCGGCAGGGCCTCGTCATGACGATGCCCTTGATGAAGCCGCGCCGCAAGAATCCGGTGCTGCGGACGCGGCAGATGAACCTGCCGCCGTGGGCGCGCGGCCGCACGGCGCTCGGCATGACCGCGGCCGCCGCGGAGGGGCGCTTCGAGCTGCAGGTGTGCCAGCGTTGCCGGGCGGTGCAATACCCGCCGCGCGACGCCTGCCACCGCTGCCTCTCGGCGCAGCTCAAGTGGACGCCGCAGAACGGCGCCGGCGCGCTGCTGAGCGAGACCGTGCTTCACCACAGCAACGACCCGTTCTACCGCGAGCGATTGCCGTGGCGGCTCGGCCTCGTCCATCTCGACGCCGGGCCGACGGTGATCGTCCACCTGCACGGCGACGTGCCGTCGCCGCGCGCGAAGGAGGCGGTGCAGGTCCACGTCGGCGCGCGCCTCGACCGCGCCGGCGCTGCGGTGCTGATCGGATTTTCTCCCGAGGAGAGCGAACACATGGCCGACGACAAGATGCTGCGCGAGATGACCAGCGACCCGAAATTCCGCAAGGTGCTCGTCACCGACGGCAAGACTGCCGTCGGCCAGGCGCTCGTCCAGGCGCTCGTCAAGGCGGGCGCCGAGATCGTCTGGGTCGGCCACGCCGAGCCGTGGAAAAAGCTGCCCGGCCTCGACGACGTCACCGCGCTGCCGCAGGTGACGCTCGTCCCGCTCGACCTCACCAACGGACGATCGGTCGCCGAGCTCGCCGGCGAGCTCGGCGGCAAGGTCGACATCGTCGTCAACAACGCCGAGCTGCACCGCGCGTTCGGCATCGCCGCGCGGCGCGGTACCGACGTCGCCAAGGCCGAGATGGACATCAACTACTTCGGCCTGCTCCGCCTCGCGCAGGAGTTCGGCCCGGCGCTGAAGGCGCGCTCGGCCGACGGCGAAACGCACGCCGCTGCGTGGGTCAACCTGCTCTCGGTCTACGCGCTCTCCAACTACCCGCCGCACGGCACCTTCTCGGCGTCGAAGGCGGCCGCGCATTCGCTCGCGCAGTGCCTGCGCGCCGAGATGTGCTCGTCCGGCATCCGCGTGATCAACGTCTTCCCCGGTCCGATCGACGACGAGTGGAACCAGAACCTGCCGCCGCCGAAGGTCGCTCCCGCCGCGCTCGCGAGCGCGATCGTAGGGGCGCTGAAGGAAGGGATCGAGGACGTCTATCCGGGCGACGTCGCGCAAGAGTGGGTCGAGCGCTGGCGCGAGAATCCGAAGGTGCTGGAGCGGGAGTTGGCCGCCGGGGGGTGAGCGTGCGAGACCGACGCGCTCTGCGCTGCCGCGCCCGGCGTGTCGCGATCTAGGCCGGCGCGAGCTCCACGGCGCGTTCGAACGACACCGACGCTCCCCGCGCAACTGCGCATGCCTTGGGATCGTGTCCAATCCGCTCGGTCTCTTGTCCTTCCGGAGTGTTGCGATGAAGGTCAGAAAGATTGCGCTCGGGGCATTGGCGGCGCTCGTCGTGGTCGGGTTCGCCGGCTGGTTCAGCCTAGACAAGGAAACGCGCGGCTTGCTGGCCACGCTGCCGACCAATCGCGACGTCCTGTTCTGGACTGAGCCGCAGCGCGATGCGGCGTTTCGTGCGCTCGATCGGCTGCCGGTTCTCGCCAAGTCGCATGTCGTGCCGGCCGGCGCCGCGCCGATGGCGCTACCGGCGGGCACGCCGCTGAAGCTCGCAGTCGATGTCGACGCCTACATGGCAGGCCAGCGCAGCGCGGCGCTGCTGATCGTGCACGACGGCAAGTTGCGCCTCGAGCGCTACGGCCTGGACTTCGACGCCGGCGGTCGCTGGACCACGTTCTCGGTCGCCAAGTCGATCACGTCGACGCTGGTGGGCGCTGCGATCCGCGACGGCTACATCCGGAGCATGGACGACAAAGTCAGCGACTACATCGCGCAGATGAAAGGCTCGGCTTATGACGACGTCAGCATCCGCCAATTGCTGACGATGACCTCCGGGGTGCGCTGGAACGAGGACTACGCCGACCCGAACTCGGACGTCGCGCAGTTCAACAACCATAAGCCCGAAGACGGCGTCGATGCGCTGGTGAGCTACTTGCGTCGGCTGCCGCGCGAGGTGCCGGCGGGGACGCGCTGGCACTACAGCACGGGAGAGACCAACCTCGTCGGCGTCCTGCTGAGCGAGGCAACGAAGAAGCCGTTGGCGACCTACCTGTCGGAGAAGATCTGGGTGCCTAACGGCATGGAGCAACAGGCCACCTGGATCCTCAGCCGCAGCGGCAGGGAGATCAGCGGCTGCTGCATCCAGGCCGCCCCGCGCGACTTCGCGCGTTTCGGTCTCTTCATCCTGAACGGTGCGCGCGTCAACGGCCAAAGCATCGTGCCGGACGGCTGGCTCGCCGAGGCCACGACCGAGCGCACCGGCACCGGCCAGCCCGGGCGCGGCTATGGCTACCAGTGGTGGACGTACGGCGACGGGTCCTTCGCAGCGCGCGGCATCTTCGGTCAGGGCATCTTCATCGACCCGAAGCGCAGGATCGTGGTCGCCTCCAACGCGGACTGGGCGGGCGGAGCGACCGACCGCGTCGCCAGCGCGGCGCGAGAGGCGTTCTACCGCGCGGTGCAGAAGGCCGTCGACGACGAGGCTGCTGGCGTTGCGGGGCCAGCGTCGGGGCGGTGAGGGCTTGCGCCGGCTGTCGAGCCCTTCATTCATTCGCCCGACGGCTCCTCGCCACCAGCATCGACCACGCCGTCCGAACCCGGCGCCCCCGGTCCTCGAGAAGGTAAGAACCCAGCACCGCGAGCAATGCCGACACCGCGCCGGTGAGGAGCGCTTCGGCATGCAGGAAGCCGTAGTGGTTCGGATGCGAATAGGCGTCGCCCAGGGCGGTGATGCCGCCGACGACAAGGGCGTTGCCGTATCGATTCGGATAGAGCCTGGCGACCGGAGTGAAGCTCAGCAGCAAGGCGACGAGGCCCGTGACGAGACCCGTCTGGAACGCCGTCGCCCAGTGCGCGGGGCTCCACACGTTGCCCCAGCTGCCGGGCATGCACGTCATGCAGGCGCTGGTCGGCTGCCAAAAGCGCTCGACGAAGAGCTTGGCACGGAGTCTCCATCCAACCGACGGCGTGAAGTCCATGGATCTAGGTCGTTTGATGTGCGACTTTCCTTGCGGGACGAAGCCTTTGCCGGGCACCGAACCGGCTAGCCGCCGAGCGCCTTGACCGCGCCGATCAGCAGCACGCCGAAGAGCGCCATGCTCGCGCCGGTGATCAGCGGTCGCGGATGCGCGGCATAGCGGCCGAGCGCGAAGCCCAGGATCGCCAGCATGACGACGGTCACGATCCGCGACATCTCGAAGGCCCGCGGCGCGTCTTGGATCAGCATGAACGGCAGGACGACGGGGAATGTGGCGAGCACCACCCACGCGAAGATGGCCAGCGCCTCGACGAAATCGCGTGCGTGCAGGATCGAGCCGGTCTCGGCTGGCTGCGCCAGGATCCGACGCCGCATCGCTTCGAGGTCGTCGGCGCCGACGAAGGGCTCGAGGTGATCCGGCAACGCAGCCGCGATGAGCGTCCGGCCAGCGACCGGCTCCGTCAGCCGGATGCGCCCGCCGATCGCCCGCAACCGCGACCGCTCGGTCGCGGTGCGCATCAGGTACATCACGGCGTCGACGAGACCCCACGCCACATTGCAGCCGAGCGCCGCGTAGAGCACCGTGCGGACCTCGGCCGTCTCCGCCGTCGCGATCGAGAGCGAGCCGACGATGGTGACCGCCATGACCAGGCCGAACAGGACTTCCGAGATCCGGTCGACCGGATCCAGCAGGGGCTGGCGCTCTTCAACGGCGGCCGGCGGCATGTCGTTCTCCCGATCTGCGATGGGCGGCACACTAGCACGCCGATCGCATCGGTCTGCGCTGACGGCGATCACTTTCCCGTTCTGGCAGCAGCGTTCGCTACCGCGGTATCCGCCAGGTAGCGACCGTACCCGCCCGAGACCAAATCGCGGATCGATCCCGCCCGAAAGACTTCGTCTGCATGCACAGCGATCAAGCCGGCATCCGAGATGGCCGGAGCGGAGACCTCGGTGTAGTACTCGTCCCAGTTGCCGCCGAAGGGCACGACGACGAAGCAGGCGACGGCATCACTTCTCCGACGGACGACATGAGCGCCTCCGAATGCGACGCGCGTTGTGGTCTGGGTCAGGGACCGCGCAGCTCGAATCGCTTGAACAGGCTGATGTTGGTGGGTTGAAAACCAAGCTTGGCGTACAGCGCTCGAGCCCCGCTGTGGTGGCCGAAGACGTGCAGTGCTATGCCAGAGAGACCCGGGCTTCGAACCTCTTCTTCCAGCGCGCGGAACGCCCCTATCGCGTGGCCTTCGCGCTGACGCTCCGGGCGGACGCCGACGTCGAACACGTAGGCGACCCTAGCGTTGAACTTCGTCTTGACGGCGAACCAGAGCGCGCCGACCGCCGCGGAGTGCGAATCGACGATGGTGAAGAAGTGGTTTTCCGGAGTCTCGAGCCCCTGAGGAAGCAACTCGTCGAATTCCTTGCGCGCCAGTTGAAGCGACTCCTCCTTCGACCACTGCCCCGACGCAACCTTGTCCGCGGCATACCCAGGGATCGATTCCCCGACCCACCCGGCGTACTCGGATTCGGTCATCGGGCGCAGCGGTGACATGGACATTTCCAAGGGTCTAAGGTTCGACATGACCCGCACAACCCAGGGAATCCGGAAAGGACCCGCTCTCGAGCTGCGTTTCGCGTCTTGCGCGGCGCGGCCTTGAGCGTGATGATCGATCGCATGGACTCTCGTGATCATCGCTCGCATCCACGCCGGCGCGACTTGCTCGTTCTCGCCGCCGCGTTCTCCCCAGCGCTGCTGCTTCGCCCCGGCGGCGCATCGGCCCAGACGTCGGCCGGCGCGCCGATGCCCATCGGCGTCATCGGCTCCGGACGCCTCGGCGGCGCGGTCGGCACGCTCTGGGTCAAGGCAGGCCACCCGGTGATGTTCTCGTCGCGCGACCCGGAGCAGACGGCAGCGCTGGTCGCCAAGCTCGGGCCGCCCGCCCGCGCCGGCAGCGTGGCGGAGGCGATCGACTTCGGCGCAGCGGTCCTCCTCGCCGTGCCCTACGGCGCGATGCCGCAGGTCGGCCGCGACTTCGGCGCCCAGCTCGCCGGCAAGGTGGTGCTCGACGCGGGCAACGCCGTCGAGTCGCGCGACGGCGCCGCGATTGCCGCCGAGGCCGAGCAGAACGGCATCGGCATCACGTCGCAGAAATATCTGCCAGGTGCGCGGCTGGTGCGTGCCTTCAATACGCTCGGCTCCACGATCCTCGAGCGCGAGGCGAGCCGCCCCGAGCCGCGCCTCGCGATCCCGATCGCCGGAGACGATGCCGTGGCGGTGCAGGTGGCGGCCTCGCTCGTGCGCGACGCCGGGTTCGAGCCGGTGGTCGTCGGCAAGCTCGCCGACGCACGCCGCTTCCAGCGCGGTGCTCCGGGCTACGGCCAGGCGGTGAGCGCGGCAGAACTCAGGAAGACGCTCTCGCTTGCGCCATGACGGCGCTCGCTGACCGGCTGCGGCGCGCGCTTCCCGCAACGCCTGCCGAGCGGGCAGCCGCGCTCTGGTCGTTCGGCTACTTCTTCATGCTGCTGGCCAGCTACTACGTGCTGCGGCCGCTGCGCGATCGCATGGGCATCGAGGGAGGCGTGAAGGCGCTGCCCTGGCTCTTCACCGCCACTTTCGTCACGTTGCTCGTCGCCCAACCGCTCTATGCCGCGCTGGTCGCGAAGCTCTCCCGCGCGCGCTTCGTTCCGATCGTCTATCAGTTCTTCGCCGCCAACCTCGCCGTGTTCTGGCTTCTGCTTGTCCTCGGCGTCGAGCCCGTTCTCGTGGCGCGGGTCTTCTTCGTCTGGGTCAGCGTCTTCAATCTTTTCGCGGTCGCCGTGTTCTGGTCGTTCATGGCCGACCTCTTCAGCAGCGAGCAGAGCAAGCGCCTGTTCGGCTTCATCGGCGCCGGCGGAACGGCGGGCGGGTTGCTCGGGCCGCTGATCACGATCGTCCTCTCGGTGCCCCTCGGGCCCGACAACCTGCTGCTCGTCGCGCTCGTCTTTCTCGAGCTCGCGGTGCTCTGCGTTCATCGCCTCGAGCGCAGCGCCGGCGGTGCGGCGCGGGGCGGCAGCGGGGGCGACGATCGACCCATCGGCGGCAGCACGCTGGCAGGGCTGGCGGAGCTCGCGCGCTCGCCTTACCTGCTCGGCATGGCCGCGTGGGTGGCGCTCCTCTCGCTCGGCGCCACGGTGCTCTACCTCGCGCAGGCGCAGATCGTCACGGGCGCGGTGCACGGTGCCGGCGAGCAGACACGCGTGTTCGCGGGCGTCGACCTCGCGGTCGGCCTGCTCACGCTGGCGACGCAGGTCTTCGCCACCGGTCGACTGCTCGGGCGCTTCGGCACCGGCGTCGCTGCCGCATCTTTGCCCGTGGTCTACCTGGCCGGCTTTGCAACGCTTGCCATCGCACCGGGTCTCGCCGTCGTGCTCGTCTTTCAGGTCGTCCAGCGCTGGGTGAACTTCGCCGTCGCCAATCCGGCGCGCCAGGTCTTCTTCACCGTCGTCGATCGCGAAGCGAAGTACAAGGCGAAGAACGTGATCGACGTGGTGGTCTATCGTGGATCTGACGCCGCGTCGGGCTGGCTGTTCGACAGCCTGCAGGCGATCGGGTGGAAACTCGGCGCGATCGCGCTCGCCGCATTGCCTGTTATGGCCGGCTGGCTGATGCTCTCGAACGCGCTCGGACGCATGCACGAGCAACGCGCCGCGCGCCAGACCCATGCCCTGCGGAACTCGCCTCGATCGAGGCCGCACGAAGACCAGGAGACGCCATGCACGATCGTCGACGCCGGTTCGTCAAGGCCTCGCTTCTGATGGCAACCGGCCTTGCCATGTCGCCCGGCTTCGCAGCCGAGAGCACTACGTCGCCGCAGAGAAAGCTGCGCATCCTCATCCTCGGCGGCACCGGCTTCACCGGGCCGCACCAGGTGCGCTACGCACTTCAGCGCGGACATGAGATCACGCTGTTCAATCGGGGCCGCGAGCCGCAGCGATGGCCGGGTCCGGTCGAGGAGCTGATCGGCGACCGCAACACCGGCGACCTGAAGGCGCTCGAAGGCGGGCGGTGGGACGTCTGCATCGACAACCCCACCACGCTGCCGTTCTGGGTTCGCGACGCAGGCCGCGTCCTGCAAGGCCGCGTCGATCACTACGTCTTCATCTCGACGATCTCCGTCTACGCCGCCAACGACAAGCCCGAGGACGAGTCGGCAGCGCTGGCTCGCTACGCCGGTCAGGATGCGATGGCCGAAACCGCACAGTCGCTGCGCGGTCGCCTCGGCGAGCTGTACGGACCGCTCAAGGCCGTCTCCGAGCAGGAGGCGGCGCGCCAGTTCCCGGGCGCGGTGACGATCATCCGCCCCGGCCTCATCGTCGGCCCCGGCGACGAGACGGATCGGTTCACTTATTGGCCGGTCCGGCTGGCGCGCGGCGGCGAAGTGCTCGCACCGGGCGACGGCAGCGATCCGGTCCAGTTCATCGATGCGCGCGATCTCGCCGAGTGGACGATCCGCATGGTCGAGTCGCGCACGCTCGGGGTCTTCAACGCGACCGGTCCCGACCGGCCGCTCACGATGGAAGGCATGCTCGGCGGAATCGCCGTCGCGATTCGTGCCGAGGCGAGCCTCGGCTGGGTTCCGACTGCGTTTCTCGAAGCCCACCAGGTCTCGCCCTGGAGCGACCTCCCGGTCTGGGTGCCGGCGCGAGGCGAGAGCGCCGGCTTCGCGCGGCGCGATATCGGCAGGGCGCTGCGCGCCGGCCTCACGTTTCGGCCGCTGCGCGCCACTGCAGCCGACACGCTCGCGTGGTTCCTCCACCAACCGCCCGAACGCCAGGCCAAGCTGCGCGCAGGCCTTTCGTCCGAGCACGAGTCGCAGTTGCTGGCGGCGTGGAAGGCGGGGGCGAAGAATGGCCGATAAGCGCGTCGATGCGGTGAGCGCCAACCATCCTCCGATCGAGCTGCAGGCGCCGGACATCGGCTGCTGGAAGGAGGGCGGCACCGGCGTCGACTGGGTGCACGCCTTCGACTCGGGCGAGCCGGGACTGAACGTCATGGTGCAGGCGCTCACCCACGGCAACGAGATCTGCGGCGCGATCGCGCTCGACTGGCTGCTGCGACAGCGCTTTCGACCGCTGCGCGGCAGCCTGACCCTGGCGTTCGCGAACGTGGAGGCGTACGCGCGCTTCGACCCGGCCGATCCGTTTCCATCTCGCCTGGTCGATGAGGACTACAACCGCGTCTGGGCCGACGAATGCCTGTTCGGGCCGCGCGACACGGTCGAGCTGCGCCGCGCGCGCCAGCTTCGACCGTTCGTCGACGCCGCCGAGCGATTGCTCGACATCCACAGCATGAGCGAGCCTTGTCGCCCCTTGATGGTCTGCGGCACGCTCGAGAAGAACGCTGCGTTCGCACGCGAGCTCGGCGTGCCGGGCGACCTGCTGATCGACACCGGCCATCCGGCCGGGCTGCGCATGGTCGAGCGCGGCGGTTTCGGCGATGCGCACAGCCCCATGCTCGCCTTGCTGATCGAGTGCGGCCAGCATTGGCAGCGGGCCGCCGCCGACGTCGCGATCGACACGCTGGTGCGCTTCCTCGGCGTCACCGGACTCGCCCATGTCGACTGGGTCGCGGCGAACGCTCGCCTGCCCCGGCCGCCCGTGCAGCGCCTGGTGCGCGTGACCGAGCCGGTGGTCGCGCGCAGCGCCGACTTCCGCTTCCTCGTTCCGGTCGTGGGCCTCTCGGTAGTGCCGAAGGTCGGCACGCCGATCGCGCAGGATGGCGACCACGTCTGGGTCACCCCGTACGACGACGCCGTGCTGGTCATGCCCGGCACGCACAACCTGAAGCCCGGCGGCACCGCGGCCAGGATCGGCCGCTTCGAAAGCAGTCGAGACCGCGCCGGCGCCTCGGATTGAACCTTCCCGCGCGAAACGGCATTCACCGTCGGATGGGTTGTCTATGCTACGTCGCTTCGGGTTCGGCAAGAAGGCGTCGGCTTCGTTCAGGCGAAGTGCAGAGGACGGCGACGTCGCGCTCGTCAGCCGCGTCGTCGCCGGCGATCTCCAGGCCTTCGAAGCGCTCTATCGGATCTATCACCCGCGCCTCGACCGTTTCCTCAGTCTCATCACCGCACGCCGGACCGTCGTCGAAGAGGCGCTGAACGACACCATGCTCGTGGTCTGGCGGCGCTCCGAGACCTACAACCGGCAGAGCAAGGTCTCGACATGGATCTTCGCGATCGCCTACCGGACGGCGTTGAAGGCTCTGCGGAGCCAGGGCGATTCGGTCGAGCCGGGCGTTGCCGACGAGCTGGCGTCGGAGGAGGGCGGTCCCGAGCAGCGGCTGATCGCCGACCAGACGCGTTCGGCAGTGCTCAGGGCCCTCGAGGCCTTGTCTCCGGAACAGCGAAGCGTCCTGGTCCTGACGTACTTCCACGATCTGCCGTACGCGGAGATCGCCCGCATCGTCGATTGCCCGGTCGACACGGTGAAAACGAGAGTCTTCCACGGGCGCCGCCGTCTTCGCGCGCTGCTCCAGGACGATCCCGGAGGTCGCCCATGAAAGCTCGCATCCTCTCGATCGACAGTGCCGAGCATCGCGCGGCGCAGGAGCTGATGCCGTGGTTCGTCAACGGGACGCTCGGCGCGGACGAAGCCTCCTCGGTGGCCAGGCACATCGCTGCATGCGCTCGCTGCCAGAAGGACGCCGCGGAGCAGAACGGGCTGAGAGCGGTCGCGTTCGCGGCCGAGAGCGGCGGCGACGTCGATCGCGATTGGGCCGTGCTGCGCAGCCGGATGGGAGCAATGCCGCACTCTCCGAAGCCGGCGCCGGACATTTCGAAGCCCCGGGGATGGAAGCAATGGCTGCCGATCACGGTCGCCGTTCAAGCGGCCATCATGCTGTCGCTTGTGCTCGTGCTGGTCGGCGGTCCGCTGCGCGAGCAACGCTACCGCGCTCTCGGATCTCCGCCCGCGACAGGCGAGCCGAATGCCGTGGCCGTGTTTCGCAGCGATGCGACCAACCAGCAGATGCGCGATGCTCTGCACGCGGCAGGCGCGACCATCGTCGGCGGACCGACCGTCACGAACGCCTATTTGCTCCGCTTCAACGAAACCGTCGGAGCGCAAGGGCTGGCGCGCCTGCGGTCGCAGCCCGGCGTCGTGAGCGTCGAGGCGCTGCAGGGAGACTCGCCGCGATGAAGTCTCTGGTGCTCGTCGCGATGCTCCTCCTGCTGCCGCTGGCACGCGCCGATCCTGGTGGTGCCGCGGATCCGATCCCGGCGTCCGATGCGCAGCAGGTCCTGGTGCTTTTCGAGTTGCCGCCTCCGCACTTTCGCGCGGACGGCAACTATGCGCCCGGATATGCCGATGCGTCCGGCAACGTGGCGCGGCGCCGGCTCGCCACCTCGATCGCGAGAAGCAACGGTCTGAGGCTGGTCGACGCGTGGCCCCTTCCTCTTCTCGGCGTCGACTGCTACGTGATGGATGTTCCGCCCCCGGAACGCCCTGAGGAGGTCGCCGCGAGGCTCGCGCGCGATCCGCGCGTGGCATGGGCGCAGGCGATGCACGTGTTCCGCTCGCTGGGGCACAACGATCCGCTTTTCGCCGTGCAGCCCGCTGCCGCCGAATGGCGCCTGGCCGACATGCATGCCTCGGCGACCGGGCGTGACGTGCGCGTCGCGATCGTCGACAGCGGAGTGCAACTCGATCATCCGGACCTCGCCGGGCAGGTCATCAGCCACGCCAGCTTCGCGGGTGATCGCGGCGAGCAGGCAGAGACCCACGGAACGGCCGTTGCAGGCATCGTCGCCGCGCGTGCCGACAACCATCTCGGAATCGTCGGGATCGCGCCCGAAGCGCGCCTCCTGGCATTGCGCGCCTGCCGCGAAGTCTCGGCGCGCGAGACCACGTGCTCGACTCTCGGCATTGCGCTCGCGCTGCATGCGGCGATCGATCGCGGCGCGCAAGTGATCAATCTGAGCCTTGGCGGTCCGTTCGATCGATTGATCGAGCAGCTGGTCGCAGCGGCACTGACCCGAGGGATCCCGGTGGTGGCGGCCGCCGACCGCGCGCTCGCGGCGGGCGGCTTTCCCGCCAGCGTGGCCGGAGTGGTGGCAGTCGTCGACGAGAATGGAGGAACGACGCCAGCGGGCATGGTCGCCGCGCCCGGCACCGACGTGCCCTCCAGCCTGCCTGGATCGCGCTGGGGCCTGGTCTCTGGAGCGTCGTATGCGGCGGCGCATGTGAGCGGGATGATCGCTCTCATGATCGACGCCCAGGCACGGACCCATGGACCGCCTTCTTCTCCGCAGTCCAAGATCGTCATCCGCAGCGACGGGCGGATCGACTCTTGCGCGAGTCTCCGCCGCGCCGGTGGGGCTTGCGTGTGCGACTGCACGCCGTCGTCGGAACTCGCTGGCCCGATTAAGCCCTGACGTGGCGCTGCAGCGCCGTCGGCGAGAGTGGTTCCTTCGGCTCGCTGCGGCCGTCGCCCTCGCAACGCTCGCAGCGTCGGCGCGCGCACAGGTCAGCGGCAGCGTCGGCATCGACTCGGACTATCGCTATCGCGGCGTTTCGCTGAGCCGCTCGGAGCCGAGCGTGCGCGCCACGGTGAACTACGACGCACCCGAGCGCTGGTACGCCGGCGCCCTGGCGACCCGGGCGGCGTTGACGCCGAGCGATACCTACACGCAGCTGTCCGGCTATGCAGGCTGGACGACCGCGCGCGCGGAGGGCCGCAGCTTCGAGATCGGCGTCGACGGATCGCACTTCGCCGGTGCCTCGCACTACGACTTCGGCGAGGCCTATGTCGGTGTTCTCGCAGATCGCTGGAGCGCGCGCCTCTCCTATTCGCCCGACTACTACGGCCAGAGTACCCGGGTCGCGTACCTCGAATCGAACCTCTATCCGCCGCTCGGTCGAAACGTGCGGCTGTTCGCCCATCTGGGCGCGCTCGTTCCGCTCGCCGGTGCCTCCGGCGATGCAGCGAAGACACGCTTCGACGCCAGCGTCGGGGCCGGGGTCGCGCTCGGCCAGTGGGACTTGCACATCGCCGCAACCGGCGCGACCCCGGACGGGCCGTACCCCGCCGTCTACGGTGGCCGGCACGCAACGCTCGTGATCGGCGCCGCGATCTCGTTCTAGATCACCGGTTCGGGCCGGATTGAACCGATTGCCCGGCACACGGCATTGACGGAGTGTCGATGCGATTCGCATTGGCGCGATCGATCACGGAGGCTCCCATGCGTTCCTGGCCGTCCATCTTCGGCTCGACTGCGGCACTGTTCGGCGCGCTATCGATCGCCTCGTGCGGCGGCGGCGGTGGTGGTGGCTCGATGGGCGGCTCGATGACCCCGTCGATGGCGAGCGGCTTCGTCGCCACGCACCTGGTGTCGAACGTCAACAGCTCGACCAATCCGTACAACGGATCGAATGCAGACCCGCACCTCGTCAACGCGTGGGGAATCGCGTTCAATCCGCAAGGCTTCGTCTGGGTGGCGAACAACGGCACGTCGACCTCGACGCTCTACGACGGCCAAGGCGTTCCGCAACCGCTGGTCGTCTCGATCCCGCCGGGAGCGGCGGGGCCGGCGCAACCGACCGGGATCGTCTTCAACGGCTCCTCGTCGTTCCAGGTGACCCAGGGCGGCACCAGCGGAGCGAGCGTGTTCATCTTTGCCGGCGAGGCAGGGACGCTCTCCGGGTGGTCACCGAACGTGAACATGACGAACGCCGTCCTCGTCGTCGATGGCGCGGCAAAAGGCAAGATCTACAAGGGCTTGGCCATCTCCAGCACTGGCGGCGCGCCGCGCCTGTACGCCGCCGACTTCCACAACGGCGTGGTCGACGTCTTCGACGGCAACTTCGCTCCGGTGGTGGTTGCCGGCGCGTTCGTCGATCCGAACCTTCCTGCCGGCTATGCGCCCTTCGGCATCCAGGCGATCGGCAGCCAGATCTTGGTCAGCTACGCGGAGCGGGACGCACAAGCCAAGGACCCAGTTGCCGGCAGCGGTCTCGGGGCGCTGGATGTCTTCGACACGGCGGGAAATCTCGTGCAGCGTCTCATTCCGGTGGGCGGGAAGTTGAACGCACCCTGGGCGATCGCCATGGCGCCGGCCAACTTCGGGCCGTTCAGCAACGACCTCCTGGTCGGCAATTTCGGCGATGGAACGATCAACGCCTTCGACCCCGCTTCCGGAGCATTCGTCGGCACCGTCAGCGACGGCAACGGGATGGCGCTGGTGATCGACGGACTCTGGGGGTTGGCGTTCGGCAACGGCATCAATTCCCAGCCGACGAACACCTTGTTCTATGCGGCGGGCCCGGCCGACGGAACCAACGGCGTCTACGGGCGCATCGACTTTCAGTGAGCGGTCCCGCGACGCGATCCTTCGGATAACTGTCATGACCAGTCCCTTGCGGAGCCACCTGCTGGCCTTTGTCCTTCTCGTCCCGGCGCTCTCGATGTCGCCCGCCTTCGCAGCGGGAGGTGGCGGAGGAGGAGGCGGCGGCGGCGGAGGCGGCGGAGGCGACGTCGCGAGTGTCAACACGGATCCTGATCTCAAGGCCGGCATGGCGGCCATAAAGGCGGAGCAGTGGGACAAGGCGATCGTGCGGCTGAATGCGTACGTCGCGCGCAAGCCCAACGATGCGGATGCCTGGAACGAGCTCGCCCACGCGTACCGCAAGAGCGGGAATCTCGACGCTGCGTTCAAGGGCTATGCCAAGGCGCTGCAGATCGATCCCAAGCACCGCAATGCCCGCGAATACCTCGGCGAGGCGTACCTCCAGGCGGGGGACCTCGCCCATGCCGAGGCAGAGCTGCGCACGCTGGACTCGCTGTGCTTGCTGCCCTGCGAGCAGTACACGGACCTGAAGGAAGAGATTGGCCGTTACAAGGCCGACCATCCCGTCGCGAGTCGCTGAGGTCGAAACCTTGGTCAGCGACAAGGAGAAGCTGCCGGCGCGACGATAAACCGATGGGCAAGGAAGCCTTTCCCCAGGAGGTCTGGGCATCGCGAGCGCTGGCGGCCTTGCGCATCGTCAGCGGATATCTGTTCGTCCAGCACGGCACCGCCAAGCTGTTCGGGCTGCCGCACGTGGCGATGTTCGATCATCTGAACCTCTTCTCGCTGATTGGCCTGGCCGGAGTGCTGGAACTGGTCGGTGGCGCGCTGGTCCTGGTCGGCCTCTTCACGCGTCTCGCTGCGTTCATCCTCTCGGGTGAGATGGCAGCGGCCTATTTCATCGCACATGCATCCCACGGCAATGTCCTGCTGCCGACGCTCAATGAAGGCGAAGCGGCTGTCTTGTACTGCTTCGTCTTTCTCTTTCTCGCTGCCGCCGGTGGAGGCGTGTGGAGCATCGACTCCATGAGAAGGTCCGGTCCGACGGACCGAAGCCCCGTGCGCGCTTTGAAGGAAGAGCTTTGAATGGAGTGCTGGTGGGATTCCTCGGCCTCGTCTTCGGCGTGGCCGTCGCTGCCCAGACAGCCGACAACACGATTCGCCTTCGGGGAACGATCGACCGGGTCGACGCCAAATCCCTGGTCGTGAGAGATCGCGAAGGCAGCAAGACCGCTCTCGCCTTCGCCGACAATCTGGCCGTCATCGAGGTGCTGCCGGTCGATCCCGCTGCGCTTCAAACCGGCGCGTTCGTGGGCACGACGGCGGTGCCGCGCGCAGACGGCACCCTGGCTGCCGTCGAGGTTCACGTGTTTCCGGAGGAGGCCCGGGGCACGGGCGAGGGGCATCGGCCGTTCGACCTGCAGCCAGGCTCGACCATGACCAACGCGACCGTCGCAGCCGTCGAGCCGGGGGCCAACGATAGAGTCATCACACTGCGCTACAAGGACGGCGAGAAGACGATCCACGTGCCGAACGGGGTCCCGATCGTGACCCTGAAGGCCGGCGACAAAAGCCTTCTCGTCCCGGGCGCCAAGGTGATCGTCACCGAGCAAGTGCGAGGCAGCCAGAACGTGGCGACACGCGTTCTCGTCGGCAGGAACGGCTTCGCGCCGCCCATGTAAGGCGAGGCCCCTGCGCCGTCGCCATCACTGTCCGGATTCGAGCACGCGCCGTACTTCGGCGATCTCCTCTTCGTGAGCCGCCGCGTCAAGCGGAACAGGAAGGACCTGGTCGGGCGGAATTCCGGCCGCATCGACCGCGAAGTGCGGCAGGCGCAATGAGCGCGATGTCGCATACATCAGCAGCCGCTTGCCGGATGGAAGCGTGAACGGGCGCAGGTTCGAATAGTCCAGGGCGCCGGCGCTCGACTGACCGAACAGCTTGACCTTGAAGCTCTGGCGCGTTGCCAACAGGAACTCTTCGCAGGTGCTCCCGCATCGGCTGTCGACGAGGACACCGACGCGGCGGGGAGAGGGCGCAACCTTCGCGGGCTCGACGATGTCGACCGCGCGCTCGCCCGGGATCGGGATGAAGGTTCCGGATGGCGCGCGATCCATGGCTTCGCTGGCGGCGCGCGCCGCCTCACGGCACTGCTGCGAATCCGGGGCCATCAGTTCGCAGACGGCGCGGTTGGCCGCGCTGTTCGCCGGGGTGGCGAGCAGCATCGCACCGAAGTCGCGACGGATGTTGGCCGAGACCAGCGGCAGCAGTGGCCGATAAGTCCAATCCGAGCCGCCGCCGTTGCCGCGCACGTCGATGATCAGATTCGGCCGCTGCGCGATCTCGCGCGCGTGCTCGTCGAGGATCCCGGCGATCGCCGCGCCGGCCTGATCAGCGAACGAAGGAAGCGTCAGCAGCGCAGTCTTCGCCGACAGGATCCGGAACGTCGGCATCGGCGTGCGCGGCCGCGGGAGCGTGCCAGCCGGGTGGGTCGATCGGACGCTCAGGTGTGTCTTGCGGAACGCGAGCAGATAGGCGCGCAGCGCCGTCAGGCACGATTCGTCGTCGACCGCAGCTGCCGCCTGCGCGCGCGCAGCGACAAGGGCAGCATCGAACGTCGCTTGGCCCTTCTGGGCGACATCGTCGCGGGCACCGGCGTCGTTGGCGAGCATGTAGGGCCCCAACGCCTCCAGGTCGGCAAGACATTCGGCGGCCGCCGTCTGCGCCTGGCTCGCCTGGGCCAACGCCGCAACGAGCAGGCTCGCGACGGCGCGCACGAGATTCACGATCGCGGTGCTCCGTCAGCGCCGGGCGCCTTTCCTCAGGCGCTGGAGCGGCTCGGCGAGCTCAGCGCCAGCGCCGACGAGTGCAACCACTCCTGGATCACGCGCAGAAGCTCGTCCGGGTCGGCAGGCTTCGTGAGATGGTGATCGAAGCCGGCTTCGCTCGCCCGGTCGCGGTCGGCGGGCTGTCCGTAGCCGGTGAGCGCGATCAGGCATGACGAGTGCAGCTCGTCGATGCCGCGCAACTGGCGCGCGACCGTGTAGCCGTCCATGCCGGGCAGGCCGATGTCGAGCAGGACCACGTGCGGCGCGAACACGGGCGCCGACGCCAGCGCATCGTGGCCGTCGGCGACTGCCTTGACCTCGTGCCCTGCGAGCTCGAGCAGCACCGCGGTCGCCTGCGCTGCATCCTGGTTGTCGTCGACGACGAGGACGCGGCATGCGAGCCTCGTCGAGCTGGGCTCCGCTCTCGACGCGGGCGCTGGACGGTCCGAGATCCCGGCCAGGCATGGCAGCGTCACCCGGAACTGCGATCCGTGGCCGGTTCCGGCGCTCGTCACCACGACCTCTCCGTGGTGCATCTCGACCAGGCGGCGGACAAGCGTCAGACCCACTCCGAGGCCGCCCTGGCTGCGGTCGAGCGAGCGCTTGCCCTGTTCGAACAGCTCGAAGACATTGGGCAGCAGCTCCGCCTCGATGCCGATGCCGTTGTCGGCCACGATGATCTCGGCTTTGCCGGAAGAGGTCGCCGCGAGCGAGACGTCGATCACGCCGCCTTCTTCGGTGTACTTGGCAGCGTTGTTGAGCAGGTTGGCGATCACCTGCGAGAGGCGCGCAAAGTCGCCGCGCAGCATCACCGGGAGGTCTGGGATGCTCTTGGTGATGTGGTGCCGGCGCAGCTTTGCGAACGGCAGCACGGTCTCGATCGCATGCTCGATGACGGCGCGCAGGTCGAGCGACTCGACCCGCAAGGTGATCTTGCCCTGGTTGATGCGTGCCACGTCGAGCAGGTCCTCGACGAGTCGCGTCAGCTGGTTGATCTGGCGCCGGGAGACGTCCATGGCCCAGGTCAGTCTGGGCTCGTCCGGCGCGACCTGGCGGATCACTTCGACCGCCGTGCGGATCGGCGCGAGGGGGTTGCGCAGCTCGTGCGAGAGCATCGCCAGGAACTCGTCCTTGCGCCGGTTCGACGCCTGCAGCTGCGCCTCGATCTCGCGCCGCTCCTCGATCTCGACCTGGAGGCTCCGATGCAGGCGCGCGTTCTCGAGCGCGACCGCGGAGCGCTCGGCGAGCTCGAGCACGATCTCGGGGTCGCCTGCCAAGCTCCAGAGGGCGAGCGCGCCGACGGCACGGCGCGATGTGATCAAGGGCAGGAGCAACGGATCCGATGCGCCGGTGGCCGGAGCGACGGCGCCGGCGAAGGTCCTGCGCCACGCCTCGGCCTCGTCGTGCCCGAGCTCGGGCGCCGCTCGATGGACGATACGAAGCGCGCCGCCCGGCGGGGCCTCGCAGTCGAACACGTCCGCGGGATCGCCCGACTCGTCGCAGAGCGCGACCGACGCGCGGGGGCCGAATTCCGGCACCAGCAACAGCAGGAGCTGACGCGCGGCGGTATCGGGATCGAGCGATGCGCTGAGCCGCTGGCTCGCCTGCGACAGGAAGTTGGAGCGTTTCGTGTTCGCCTCGGCGACCGAACGCGCCGCCTCCGCGGCGGCGAGCGCGACCCGCTCGTCGGCATGGCGGCGCAGCCGTCGCTGCGCCAGGTGGAGGTCGACGAACACCCTGACCTTCGAGCGCAACACCTCCGGGACGATCGGCGACAGGATGTAGTCGACCGCGCCGAGCGAATAGCCGCGGAGCGTCTGCATCTCGTCGGCGTACGCGGTGACGAAGATGACCGGCGTGTGGGCCGAGCGCTTGTACTGCCGGATCAGCGCTGCCGTCTCGAAGCCGTCGATGTCGGGCATGTTGACGTCGAGCAGGATCGCCGCGAACTCGGTCTTCAGGAC
>DASXXO010000426.1:0-3392 GCA_036503045.1 Caldimonas sp.
TGATCGTCGAGCAGGGCCGCATCGAAGGCCGCCTGCGCCGCAGCGAAATGATCCCCAGGAAAACCTCCGTTCAGGTGACCGCGTTCGCGCCTACATCGCCGAGGTCGATCCGACATTGCGCGGCCCGCAGATCCTGCTGTCGCGTAGCGCGCCCGGTTTCATGATGGAACTCTTCGCGCAGGAAGTGCCGGAGATCGAACAAGGCCTGCTCGAGATCAAGTCGTGCGCCCGCGATCCGGGCTCGCGCGCGAAGATCGCCGTCGTCTCGCACGACAAGCGCGTCGACCCGATCGGCACCTGCGTCGGCGTGCGCGGCTCGCGCGTCACCGCGGTGACGAACGAACTCGCCGGCGAACGCGTCGACATCGTGCTCTGGTCGGAGGACCCGGCGCAGTTCGTCATCGGTGCGCTCGCGCCGGCGAACGTGCAGTCGATCGTCGTCGACGAGGAGCGCCACGCGATGGACGTCGTCGTCGACGAGGAGAACCTCGCGATCGCGATCGGCCGCGGCGGCCAGAACGTTCGCCTCGCCTCCGAGATGACCGGTTGGCGCATCAACATCATGTCGGCCGAGGAGTCGGCGTCGAAGCAGGCCGAGGAGTCCGACACGGTGCGGCGCCTGTTCGTCGACAAGCTCGACGTCGACGTCGAGGTCGCCGACATCCTGATCGCCGAGGGCTTCGCGAGCCTCGAGGAAGTCGCCTACGTGCCGATGCAGGAGATGCTCGAGATCGCGAGCTTCGACGAGGACACCGTCAACGAGCTGCGCACCCGCGCCAAGGACGCCCTGTTGACGATGGACATCGCCCGCGAGGAGCAGAGCACCGAGGTCTCGCAGGATTTGCGCGATTTCGAGGGCCTCACGCCCGAGCTGATCGCCAAGCTCGAGGCGGGCGGCGTGCAAAGCCGCGACGACTTGGCCGACCTTGCCGTCGACGAGCTGGTGGAGATCACCGGCATCGACTCCGAAGCCGCCAAGGCGATGATCATGAAGGCGCGCGAGCACTGGTTTGCAGCCGAGGCCGCCGCGCAAGAAAATGCCGCCAAGGCCGCTGCCGAAGCGGCCGCGGCGTCGGCCGGGACCGCGCAAGAGCGGCCGCAAGAGACGACCACCCAAGGATAGACACCACATGGCTTCGACCACCGTCGCCCAACTCGCCGCCGAGCTCAATCGCCCACCCACGGCGCTGCTCGAGCAGCTGAAGTCGGCCGGCGTCAGCAAGGCTTCCGCCAACGACTCGGTCACCGAGAGCGACAAGGCGCGCCTGCTCGACCACCTGCGCTCCGCGCACGGCACCACCGCGACCGGCGAGCGCAAGAAGATCACGCTCACGCGCAAGTCGACGAGCGAGATCAAGCAAGCCGACTCGAGCGGCAAGGCGCGCACGATCCAGGTCGAGGTGCGCAAGAAGCGCACCTTCGTCAAGCGCGACGACGCCCCGGCAGCCCCGCCCGAGGACGCGGTGTCGGCGGAGGCACGCGAAGAGGATCTGCGCCGGCGCGAGGAAGAGGCGCACGCCGAGGCCGAGCAGCTGCGGGCCCAGGAAGAGGAACTCGCCGCGCAGCGGCGCCAGCGCGAGGAGCAGGAGCGCGCCCAGCGCGAGGCCGCCGAGGCGGCCGAGGCACGCGTGCGCGAGCTCGCTGCCGAGCAGGCGGCCGCGGCCGCAGCCGCGGCGGCGAGCGCACCCAAGGCCAGCAAGGCGGCCAAGGCTGCCGCGGCGGCCGCGGCCGTCGAGCCCGCGAAGGCGCCGGAACCGGCGCCTGCGGAGGCGCCGAAGCCGGCGTTTCGCGTCGTCAAGGCCGGCACCGTCGAGAACGAGGAAAAGCAGCGCGCCGCCGACCTGGCGAAGCGCCGCAAGGCCGCCGAAGACGAGGCCGCGGCGATCCGCAACATGATGTCGGCGCCGAAGAGGGTGCTCGTCGCCAAGAAGCCGGAGGAGCCGGCCAAGCCGACCGAGGCGGCCAAGGAGGCGATCAAGGGCACGATCCACAAGAAGGCCGGTGCGCCGGGAACGGCCACGCCGACGACTGCCAAGGCCGGCGACAAGAAGTCGATCAAGTCCGAGAAGCTCTCGTCGAGCTGGGCCGACGACGCCGCCAAGAAGCGCGCCCTCAAGGCCGCACCGCGTGGCGCTCCCGGCGCTGGGCGGGCCGGCTGGCGCGCGCCGCGCGCGGGCCGTCGCGGCGAACGCAACGACGGCGCGCCGAGCACGTTCACGCCGCCGCCCGAATTCCAGGCGCAGGAAGTCCACATCCCGGAGACGATCAGCGTCGCCGACCTGGCGCACAAGATGTCCGTGAAGGCGTCCGAGGTCATCAAGCAGCTGATGAAGCTCGGCCAGATGGTCACGATCAACCAGCAGCTCGACCAGGAGACGGCGATGATCGTCGTCGAGGAGATGGGCCACACCGCGCTCGCCGCCAAGCTCGACGATCCCGAAGCCTTCCTCGAGGAGACCGCGACCGAGGCGGCGCAGGAGCAGGAAGCGCGCGCCCCGGTGGTCACCGTCATGGGCCACGTCGACCACGGCAAGACGTCGCTGCTCGACTACATCCGCACCAGCCGCGTCGCCGCGGGCGAGGCGGGAGGCATCACGCAGCACATCGGCGCCTACCACGTCGACACGCCGCGCGGGATGATCACCTTCCTCGACACGCCGGGCCACGCCGCATTCACCGCGATGCGCGCGCGCGGCGCCAAGGCGACCGACATCGTCATCCTGGTCGTCGCCGCCGACGACGGCGTCATGCCGCAGACCAAGGAGGCGATCGCGCACGCGCGCGCCGCCGACGTGCCGATCGTCGTCGCGATGAACAAGATCGACAAGCCCGAGGCCAACGTCGAGCGGCTGAAGAGCGAGCTCGTCGCCGAGCAGGTCGTCCCCGAGGACTTCGGCGGCGACTCGCCGTTCGTCGCGGTCTCGGCCAAGACCGGCGAGGGCATCGACCAGTTGCTCGAGCAGGTGCTGCTGCAGGCCGAAGTGCTCGAACTGAAGGCGCCGAAGGACACCATGGCCAAGGGCCTCGTCATCGAGGCGCAACTCGACAAAGGCCGCGGCCCGGTGGCGACGGTGCTGGTGCAAAGCGGCACGCTCAAGCGCGGCGACGTCGTGCTCGCCGGCTCGAGCTTCGGCCGGGTCCGCGCCATGCTCGACGAAGACGGCAAGCCGATCGAGGCGGCCGGCCCGTCGATCCCGGTCGAGATCCAGGGCCTGACGGAAGTGCCGCAGGCCGGCGACGAGTTCATGGTGCTCGGCGACGAGCGCCGGGCCCGCGAGATCGCGACCTTCCGTCAGGGCAAGTACCGTGATGTGAAGCTGGCCAAGCGCCAGGCAGCCAACCTCGAGAACATGATGGACTCGATGGGGCAGGGCGCCAAGCAGGTGCTGCCG
>DASXXO010000427.1:0-1733 GCA_036503045.1 Caldimonas sp.
ATGAAGCGTGCGTGGTAGATCGAGCTGATCGGCCCGATGCCCATCGAGCCGGTCGGGAACTGCCAGAAGTCGGGCATCAGGTACGGATGCGGGTAGCTGCACAGCCCGCGCGCGCCGTGCGCCGGCGCGACCAGCTCGCGCCGGTAGTACGCGAGATCCTCGGCCGAAAGACGCCCTTCGAGGAAGGCACGCGCGTACACGCCCGGCGCCGAATGCGGCTGGAAGAAGACGAGGTCGCCGAGGTGTCCACCGCGATCGTCGCGGGCGCGGAAGAAGTGGTTGAAGCCGACCTCGAACAGGTCGGCCGCCGACGCGTAGCTCGCGATGTGGCCGCCGAGCTCGGCCGAGCCGCCGCTCTCGGCGCGGTTGGCGCGCATCACCATCGCCAGCGCGTTCCAGCGCATCAGCGCGGCGAGGCGCTGCTCCATTGCCAGGTCGCCGGGAAACGGCGGCTGGTCCTCGAGCGCGATCGTATTGACGTACGGCGTGATCATCGACGGCTGCCAATGCACGCGGTGTCGCCGGGCATGGGCGAGCAGGGCGTCGAGCAGGAGGCTGGCGCGCGCCGGCCCGTGCGCGGCCGTCAGCGCGTCGAGCGCCTCGCACCACTCGGCAATCTCGCCGGGATCGGGGTCGACGCCGGCGCGCTCGAGCGCCGTCACGAGGTCGCGCGGCAGGGAGAGGTCGGTCATCGCGATCATTCTGCCGCCGAAGCGTCCGCCAGGCGGCTGCTCAGCGCGGCGCTGGCGGGGCGACGGCGTACGGCGGCTTGCCGTCGGTGCCGATCATCAGCTCGTTGATCACCGCTTCGACGTCGTCGATCAGCCGCACCTCCGATTCGAGCGCCCGCGCCTGCTCGGCGCTGGCGACGCAGCCCTTGAGATAGACCCAGCGCCGTTGGCCGAGCACCCAGATCGTCGAGTTCGCGAAGCGGTCGTCGAGCTGGATGAAGCGAACGACGCGCGGCGCGATCTCCTTGTCATACAGATAGGAATTCGGCAGCCGGCAGCGGCCGTAGTAGTAGCAGGTCGTCCCTCGCTCGGCGCGACCGTGCGACTGGGCTTGCGCCTCGGCGTCAGTGATGAGCGGCGGCCCGGCGGGAGGGCACGCTGCGATGGCGTGCGTCGCCGGCAGGAACGGGTCGTCGAACGCATTGGTTCGCGGCTCTTCGGCTTGCGCGAACGCGGCCGATGACGCGAGCAGGGCAGCCATCGCGGCGGCGGTCCGGGCACCGCGATGTCGCAGCTCGCCGCTCGAATCCGGGCGCGGGTCGTGCATCGGGGCCGGGTCGTGCTGCATGTCGATTCGTCGTCCGTCAGGCGACGAAGTGCGTCAGCAGCTCGCCGGCGAGCGGCGGCTGCGCGACCAGGCCGTCGCCGTCGGCGATCTGCGCACCATTGACCCAGACACCGTGCACGCCGAGCGCATCGCTCGTCAGGCGCGCTGCGCCCGCGGGCAGGTCGTGGAGGCGCCGCTTCGGCCCGCGGCCGACCGTCTTCGGGTCGAACAGCAGCAGGTCGGCAGCATCGCCGGCGCGGATCCGGCCGCGCTGCGCGAGGCCGAGCACGTCGGCCGGATGCGAGGTCAGGCGGCGCACCGCCTCGGCGAGCGGCATCGCGCCGAGCTCGCGCGACCAGTGTCCGAGCAAGTGCAGGCCAAAGCCGGCGTCGTTGAAGAAGGTGAGATGGGCCCCGGCGTCGCTCAGGCTGACGATGCTGTGCGGATGGTTGAGC
>DASXXO010000428.1:0-2634 GCA_036503045.1 Caldimonas sp.
GCTCGAGGCCAAGCGCATCGGTGTCCTCCTGCAACGCCTCGATCATCTCGTCGGTGAGCGCGCGGATCGAGACGTTGCGCTCGAGGGCGCGACGAATGATCTTGTCGTCGATGTCGGTGATGTTGCGCACGTAGGTGACCCGATAACCGATCGTCTTCAGCCAGCGCTGGGCGACATCGAACGCGATCATGAAGCGCGCGTGGCCCATGTGGCAGAGGTCGTAAATCGTGATCCCGCAGACGTAGAGCCGGACATGGCCGGGCTCGATGGGCGTGAAGCGCTCGGTCGCGCGGGTCAGCGTGTTGTGGATGCGAAGTGTCATGCAGCGGGGGCCTGCTTCTCACCTCACGCCGCGTCGCGCAGCGCGGCGAGAAGGCCTTTCGGCATCGTGTGCGTACCCTACAATCGATTCAGTATAGCGGTCCTCACGGGCGTCACTCAGCGTTCGCGACCCGTTCGAGCGCGCCGAATTTCACTGATGCTGTTAAGGATCCTCGCCGCCGGGTTGTTCGCCGCTGCCGTGCTCGCGAGCCCCGCGCGGGGCGCGACGGCCGACGATCTGGCCGAGGTGACGCGGCTGCACCACGCCGGCCAGACGGCGGCGGCGCTCGAGCGCGCCGATCGCGTTCTGGCGAGCAATCCGAAGGATCCGCAGATGCGATTCCTGAAATCGGTGGTTCTCGCCGACACCGGCCGGCCAGGCGAGGCGCAGGCCATCCTGCAGCAGCTCGTGCAGGATTACCCGGAGCTCGCCGAGCCGCACAACAACCTCGCGGCGCTCTACGCCGCCGGCGGCGAATACAGCAAGGCGCGCGCCGAGCTCGAAGAGGCGATCCGTCTGAACCCGACGTACGCGCCGGCCCACGAGAATCTCGGCGACGTGCTCGCGCTGCTCGCGGCGCAGTCGTACAGCCGGGCGTTGCGTCTCGAGCCCGCGAGCACGACGTTGCCGAAAAAGCTCGCGCTCGTTCGGCAACTGACCGTGTCGCTCGGCGAGCCGCGAGCGCCCTCCCCGCCGGCGTCAGCACCGGCGTCGGCACCGGCGCTGGCGCGCAGCACTTCAGGCGCGCGCCGCTAGCGCCGTCGCCCCCTTCTCCCTTTCCCACCCCGGAGCCATTCGATGCAATCGTCCCTCTCCCGTTTACTCGCCGTCCTGGTCGCCGGCACGGCGCTTTTCGCCAGCGGCGCAGCGCTCGCCCAGAAGGTCCGCCTTGCCACGACCGCCGGCGACATCGTCGTCGAGCTCGACCCGGCGAAGGCGCCGAAGAGCGTCGCCAACTTCCTCCAGTATGTGAAGGCCGGCCACTACGACGGCACGATCTTTCACCGCGTCATCTCGAACTTCATGATCCAGGGCGGAGGCATGACCGCCGACATGAAGGAGAAGGAGACGCGCCCGTCGATCCCGCTCGAGAGCAAGAACGGGCTCCTCAACCAGCGCGGCACGCTCGCGATGGCGCGCACGCCCGACCCGAACTCGGCGACGGCGCAGTTCTTCATCAACGTCAAGGACAACGACTTCCTCAACCAGGCGCAGGCCAAGGACGGCAACGGCTACGCAGTCTTCGGCAAGGTCGTCCAGGGGATGGACGTCGTCGACAAGATCAAGGACACGCCGACCGGCCCGGGCGATGTTCCGGTGCAGCCGATCGTGATCAAGAAAGCAACCGTGGAGAAATGAGCGATGCGACAAGTTGATCTGGAAACGAGCGCCGGCACCATCCGCGTCGAGCTCGACGACGAGAAGGCGCCCGAGACGGTGAAGAACTTCATCACCAACGTCGAGAACGGCCACTACGACGGCACGGTGTTCCACCGCGTCATCAAGGGATTCATGATCCAGGGCGGCGGCTTCGAGCCCGGGATGAGCCAAAAGCCCACCGGCTCCACGATCAAGAACGAGGCCGCCAACGGCCTGAAGAACGACCGCCACACGCTCGCGATGGCGCGCACCTCGGCGCCGCATTCGGCGACCGCGCAGTTCTTCATCAACGCGGCCGACAACGAGTTCCTCAACTTCAAGTCGGAGACGCCGCAAGGCTGGGGCTACGCCGTCTTCGGCCGCGTCGTCTCGGGGCAGGACGTCGTCGACCGGATCGAGGGCGTCCGCACCGGCACCCGCGCCGGCCACGCCGACGTTCCGCTCGAGGACGTGACGATCACCCGCGCGACCGTCGTCTCCTGACGGCTGCGCGCGCAAGGGCACGTCATGGCAGCGTCGTCGCCGCGCCCGCCGGCGCTCGGCGGCGGGGCTTCTCCGCCGAGCTTCGAGGCGCCGGCGAACTGGCGCGCGATCGATCTGCTCTCCGACCTGCACCTCGCCGAGAACACGCCCGAGGTATTCGAAGCCTGGGCGGCGCATCTGCGCAACACCGACGCGGATGCGGTGTTTATCCTGGGCGACCTGTTCGAGGTCTGGATCGGCGACGACATGGCCGAGCGCGGCTTCGAGGCGCGCTGCGTCGAAGTCCTCGCAGCGGCGGCGGCGCGGCGCATGGTGGGATTCATGCCCGGCAACCGCGACTTCCTGGTCGGCGACGCCATGCTCGAGCAGAGCGGTGTCGTCCGACTCGCCGACCCGACCGTCGTCGTCGCGTTCGGCGCGCGCGCAATGCTCTCGCACGGCGATGCGCT
>DASXXO010000429.1:0-6243 GCA_036503045.1 Caldimonas sp.
TCCAGAGCAATCGCGGTGCCCTGGCGCCCCAACTGGGAGCCACGCGCTGGGCAAACCCGATGTTGACGCGTCGCTCGGCGCGAAACTATTCTTTACCCATGACCGACCGACTCGCCGGCAAGACCGTCTTCATCACCGCGGCGGGCCAAGGCATCGGCCGCGCCACCGCCGAGGCCTTCGTGCGCGAAGGCGCACGCGTCTTCGCCACCGACATCAACGAGGAGTCGCTCGCCGACCTGGCGCGCGCAACCGGCTGCGAGACGCGCCGCCTCGACGTCACCGACGCCAGCGCGGTGCTCGCGGCGACGATCGAGGCGAACGCGAAGAGCATCGTCAACGTCCTCTTCAACGGTGCCGGCTACGTCCACGCCGGGACGATCCTCGAGTGCGACGAGATCGCGTTCGACTTCTCGTTCGACCTCAACGTGCGCGCGATGTACCGCGTCACGCGCGCTCTGCTGCCGCCGATGCTGAAGGCGGGCGGCGGCTCGATCATCAACGTCGCGTCGGCGGCGTCGAGCATCAAGGGCGTGCCGAACCGCTTCGTCTACACCGCGACCAAGGCTGCCGTGATCGGCATGACCAAGTCGATCGCCGCCGACTTCATCGGCCAGCGCATCCGCTGCAACGCGATCTGCCCTGGGACGGTCGAGTCGCCCTCGCTGCGCGAGCGCATCGCCGCGCAGGCGAAGGCGAGCGGGCAGACGCTCGAGCAGGTCGAGGCGGCATTCATCGCGCGCCAGCCGATGGGCCGCCTCGGCACCACCGCCGAGATCGCCGCGCTCGCGGTCTACCTGGCGAGCGACGAGTCGGGGTTCACGACCGGAACGACGCAGGTGATCGACGGCGGCTGGTCGATGTGACGCTGCGCGCCGGCTGCGCTGCCGGCCTAAACTGCGTGGCCTTGTCCAAGGAGCAGCGATGAAGCTGATGCGATACGGCGCCAAGGGCGCGGAGAAGCCTGCGCTGGTCGACGCGCGAGGAACGGTGCGCGACCTCTCGGGCATCATCGCCGACATCACGGCAGAGACGATGCGCCCCGAGAACCTGCGCCGCCTCGCCGAGGTCGACGCGTCGAAGCTGCCTGCGGTCGCCAGCCCGGGCCGCATCGCCCCGCCGTGGCGCGGCTGCGCCAAGTTCATCTGCATCGGCCTCAACTACTCCGACCACGCGGCCGAGACCGGCGCGCCGATCCCGAAGGAGCCGATCATCTTCATGAAGCCGACCAGCGCGCTGGTCGGTTGCAACGACGCGGTCGTCCTTCCGCAAGGCTCGGTGAAGGGCGACTGGGAGGTCGAGCTCGGCGTCGTCATCGGCGCGACGGCGCGCTACGTCGACAAGGCCGACGCGCTCAAGCACGTCGCCGGCTACTGCGTCGTCAACGACGTCTCCGAGCGCGAGTATCAGCTCGAGCGCGGCGGCACCTGGGACAAGGGCAAGGGCTGCGACACCTTCGGCCCGGTCGGCCCGTGGATCGTCACCGCCGATGAGATCGCCGATCCGCAGGCGCTCGCGATGTGGCTCGACGTCAACGGCCAGCGACGCCAGCACGGCAGCACCGCGACGATGATCTTCGGCGTCGCCGAGCTCGTCGCCTACTGCAGCCGCTTCATGACGCTCTATCCGGGCGACCTGATCACGACCGGGACGCCGCCCGGCGTCGGCATGGGGATGAAGCCGACGCCGGTGTTCCTGAAGCCCGGCGACGAGATGCGGCTCGGCATCGAAGGGCTCGGCGAGCAGCGCCAGAAGGTCTACGCCTGGGACCCGAAGCTGATCGACGCCTGATCGGCCGCCGCGCTACGAGGCGCGGCGCGGCGCTTGCGCGTGAACGCTCCGGCCGCCGCCAGTCCGGCGGCCATCAGCAGCAGCGACGAAGGCTCCGGCACCCGCCGCGACCTGCGGCGAGAGCACGCCGAAGATGCCGTGCGACTCGGCGTCGGGGCCCGCCGTGAAGTAGAGCAGCGCGCCGTCGAGGAGGCGCCGTTTCGTCGCTGGGCCACAGCGCGCGAGGCGAGTGCCGCGATCATCGTGCGCCGACCTTTCGACACGGCAATGCCCGAAGCGCGGGCCCTTGGCGCCGAAATACACTCCACCTCGATTCCCTGAGGCTTTGCCGTGAGCGATCCGCTGGTCATCCGCATCCACCCCAACGACGACGTGGTCATCGCGCGCCGCCAGCTCGTCGGCGGGACGCGGATCGAGAGCGAAGGCATCACCGTCGCCGGCCTGATCCCGCCCGGCCACAAGGTGGCGACGCGCGCGATCGCGCCGGGCGCGCCGGTGCGCCGCTACGACCAGATCATCGGCAGCGCGAAGCAGGCGATCGCTCCCGGCCAGCACGTCCATACGCACAACCTCGAGTTCTCGAGCTTCGCGCGCGACTACGCGGCGGCGAGCGGCGCACGGCCGACCGAGTACGTCGCGACGCCCGCGACCTTCGACGGCATCGTCCGCGCCGACGGACGCGTCGCCACGCGCAACTACATCGGCATCCTGACCTCGGTCAACTGCTCGGCGACGGTCGCGCGCGCGATTGCCGACCACTTCCGGCGCGATGTCAACCCACGCGCGCTCGAGCGCTTCCCGAACGTCGACGGCGTGGTCGCGCTCACGCACGGCGCCGGCTGCGCGACCGACAGCGCAGGCGAACCGCTGCAGGTCCTGCGCCGCACGCTCGGAGGCTATGCGCGGCACCCGAACTTCGCGTCGGTGATGGTCGTCGGCCTTGGCTGCGAGACCAACCAGATCAGCGGCCTCATGGAGCAGGAGAAGCTCGGCGGCGCAAACCCGGGTCCGCCGCTGCACGCGTTCAACATCCAGGAGACCGGCGGCACGAAGAAGACCGTCGCGCACGGCATCGAGCTCGTCGAGTGGCTGCTCGAGGAGGCGAACCGGGCGACGCGAACGCCGGTGCCGGCGAGCCGCATCATGGTCGGCCTGCAGTGCGGCGGATCGGACGGCTACTCGGGGATCAGCGCCAACCCGGCGCTCGGCGCGGCGGTCGATCGCCTGGTTCGCCACGGCGGCACGGCGATCCTCTCCGAGACGCCCGAGATCTACGGCGGCGAGCACCTGCTGACGCGCCGCGCGATCTCGAAGGAAGTCGCCGACAAGCTGGTCGCGCGCATCCGCTGGTGGGAGCGCTACTGCGCCAGAAACGACGCCGCGATGGACAACAACCCGTCGGCCGGCAACAAGGCGGGCGGGCTGACGACGATCCTCGAGAAGAGCCTCGGCGCGATCGCCAAGAGCGGAACGACGAACCTCGTCGACGTCGTCGAATATGCGCAGCCGGTGACTGAGAAGGGTCTGGTCTTCATGGACACCCCCGGCTACGACCCCGTCTCGGCGACCGGACAGGTAGCGGGCGGAGCGAACCTCATCTGCTTTACGACCGGGCGCGGCTCGGCGTACGGCTGCGCGCCCGCCCCTTCGCTCAAGCTCTCGACCAACACCGCGCTCTGGCAGCAGCAGGAAGACGACATCGACATCAACTGCGGCGACGTCGTCGACGGCACCGTCGGCATCGACGCGATGGGCGAGCGCATCTTCGGCCTGATGCTGGCGACCGCTTCCGGCAGAAAGACCAAGAGCGAGCTGCACGGGTATGGCCAGAGCGAGTTCGTCCCCTGGTCGCTCGGCGCGGTGATGTGATCGCAGCGTGGCAGCGCCGCGCGCTGAAGGGCGCGAGCGTTCGCTAGCTCAGGCGAGCTCGATCCACACGGGCGCGTGGTCGCTGGCGTTGTCGCGCCCGCGCACGTCCTTGTCGACGCCGGCGCGAACGAGGCGCGGCTGCACGCTCGCGCTCAGCAGCAGGTGGTCGATGCGCAGGCCCGCGTCGCGCTGCCAGCCGTTGCGCAGGTAGTCCCAGAAAGTGTAGATGCGCTCGTCGGGGTGGAGGGCGCGGATCGCGTCGGTCCAGCCCTGCGCGAGCAGGCGTCGGTAGGCGGCGCGCGGCGCCGGCTGGAGCAGCGCGTTGTTCAGCCACGAGCGTGTCGCGTAGATGTCGGCGTCGGTCGGCACGACGTTGTAGTCGCCCGCGAGGACGACCGGATGGCCGCTGTCGACGAGCGCGCGCGCGTGCCCGAGCAGCCGCTCGAACCAGGCGAGCTTGTAGTCGAACTTCGGCCCCGGCTGGGGGTTGCCGTTCGGCAGGTAGATCGACGCGATCAGCACGCCGTCGACCGCAGCCTCGATGTAGCGCGCGTGGCTGTCCGATGCATCGCCGGGCAGCTCGCGCCGCGACACAACCGGCTCGGTGCCGCGCGCGAGCAGCGCGACGCCATTCCAGGTCCGCTGGCCGCACCAGACGGCACCGTAGCCGGCGGCCTCGATCGCCGCGCGCGGGAACTCGCCGTCGGCCGCCTTCAGCTCCTGCAGCGCGACGACGTCGGGCGCGGCCTCGGCGAGCCACTCGAGCAGCAGCGCGAGGCGCCGGTTGACGCCGTTGATGTTCCAGGTGGCGATCTTCAGAGGCGACGCAGCAGACGAGGGAGGAGAAACCGCATCGCGACGAAGAACGCGACGCCGGCACCGAGGTCGCGGATTGTCGCCGGCCTCTTGCGCACCGGCCGAGGAGCGGCGCCGTCGTCGCTTGCCGCACCGGCCCGGGCCAGCGCAGCGGTGGACTTCGCTGGCGCGGCCGCGCCGCCGCGTGTCGGTGCGTGGCCCGCTGGCGCCGCCTTCTCGCTCGCGACCTTCGCGGGACTCGCGACGTCGCGCATCGAGCCGAGGGTGCGGGCATACACCCACGTGAACTCGGCGCCGACGAGAAAGATCTGCGCCGAGTAATAGACCCAGACGAAGACGATCACCAGCGAGCCCGCGGCTCCGAATCCCGACGCGATGCCGCTCTTGCCGATGTACAGGCCGATCAGGAACTTGCCCACCGTGAACAGCCCAGCCGTGACCAGCGCGCCGAGCCAGACGTCGTGCCATCGCACGCGCACGCGCGGCATCAGCTTGTAGATCATGGCGAAGACGAGCGTCGTCAGGCCGAAGCCGACGACGAGATTGACCGCCTGCAGGAGGACCTCCCGGGCGCCGAACAACGGTCCCCACCACTTGCCGAGCGCCGAGATGACGGCGCCGAGGATGAGCGAGACCATGAGCAGGAAGGCGAGGCCGAGGATCATGCCGAACGAGAGCAGGCGCGCGCGCAGCAGCGACCACGGTCCGCCCTTCTTGCGCGCCGGCGCGCGCCAGATCCGGTCGAGCGCATCCTGCAGCTCGGCGAACACCGTCGTCGCGCCGAACCCGAGGACGGCCACGCCGACGATCGTGCCGACGACGCCGTGGCTCGGCTTGCTCGCGCTCGCGAGCAGGTCCTGCACCGCCTTCGCCGCGTCTGCGCCCATCAAGCCCTGCAGCTGCGCGAACAGCTCGCCGCGCACCGCGTCCTCGCCGAACACCAGCCCGGCGATCGAGATCACGAGCAGGAGCAGCGGCGCGAGCGAGAACACCGTGTAGTACGAGAGCGCCGCGCCCATGCTCGGCGCGTAGTCGTCGAGCCACGCCGAGACGGCGCTCTTGACGAGCGACCACCAGGCCTTCAGCGCATGCTTGTCGCGCGGCGCCTGGCCGGCGACGGTGTTCTCGGTGCTCATCGCTTCCTCTGCGGCCCTCAACCGACGACATCCATGCCTTCGCTCATCTCGCTCATCAACTCGGTCTTGCGGGCGGCGAGTCGCGCACCGAGGCCGCCGAGATCCATCGACGCGACGCGGCACCTCGGGAAGAGCGAGTCCTCTTCCTCGTGGACATGGTGCTCGACGTATTCGCCGAGCACCTTGACCTTGGCGTCGTAGAGATCGTCGCCGGCGTCCATGTCGCGAATCTGGGCGATCAGGTCCTTCGCGGCCGCGTGCTCGACTTCGGCCTCGTCGAGCACGTCGGCGGCGACGCCGGCAGCGCGCGCCGCCGGATAGAAGATCTCCTCCTCGATCGCGGCATGGACGGTGAGGAGAGTGCAGATCTCCTCGGCGAGCGGCCGCCGATCGCCCGCGGCGGCGCCGGCTTCGGCCATCGTGCGGTACTTGCCGAAGAGCGCCTCGACTTCGCGGTGGTCGGCGGCGAGCAGTTCGGTCGCGGCCGGCGCGGCAGGCTTTCGGGAGCGTGTCTTGGTCGCGGCCATGATCGATTCCTCCTGCGGTGGTCGGAGGAGCGACCTTAGGCATCCATGCGCACGCCGTGAAGATGCGGGACAAGCGAACGCGCCGGCGTCCTACGCGCAGGCCCCCG
>DASXXO010000430.1:0-5277 GCA_036503045.1 Caldimonas sp.
TCTCGAGCGCCGCTACCAGCAGCGCGCCGCGGCCTTGCTGATGAGCCAGGGCGTGCGCCTCGCCGATCCGGCCCGCTTCGACCTGCGCGGCACGCTGCGCTGCGAAGGTGACGTCGAGATCGACGTCGGCTGCATCTTCGAAGGCACGGTCGAGCTCGGCGACGGCGTGCGCGTCGGCGCGTACTGCGTGGTGCGCAATGCGCGCATCGACGCTGGCGCGACGATCCGCCCCTACACGCACATCGACGGCGAGGCGCTCGGCGCAAGCGTCGGCCCGCGCGCGCGGGTCGGCCCCTTCGCTCGCCTGCGCGGCGGCGCGGTGCTCGGCGCCGACGTCCACGTCGGCAATTTCGTCGAGGTCAAGAACTCGACGCTCGGCGATGGCGCGAAGGCGAACCACCTGGCCTACCTCGGCGACGCGACGCTCGGCGAGCGCGTCAACTACGGCGCCGGCAGCATCACCGCGAACTACGACGGTGCGAACAAGCATCGCACGACGATCGGCGACGACGCGCACATCGGCAGCAACTGCGTGCTCGTCGCGCCAGTCGAGGTCGGTGCAGGCGCGACGATCGGCGGCGGCTCGACGATCTCGAAGGACGCGCCCGCCGGCGAGCTGACGCTCGCGCGCACCCGACAGGCGACGGTGCGCGGCTGGAAGCGGCCGGTCAAACGCTGATCGTCGCGTCGCGAGGGGCGACGCACCGGCGGGGACGGAGCGAGCGAAACCGCGGGCCGATGGCTGGTTGCGCTCCCCGGCCGCGCCCCTGCGCGCTCGCTACCGGCGTTGTCCGCCTCACGAAGCGGGCGCCGAGATGGCGCGGACTGCTAGGCACAAGTCGGCCCACGCCTTCGCCTTCTCCGCCGGATGGCGCAGCAGGAACACGACCGGAAGGGTGACGACGACGGGCACGCCGGCGTGCGCATGGACGCGGCCGCGCAGGCCGCCGAGCGGCGCGTCTGCGCCGAGCAGCGCTGCTGCGGCCGCACGGCCGAACGCGAGCACGCAACGCGGCGCGACCGTCGCGAGCGCCGCTTCAAGCACCGCCGCATCGGGCGTGCCGCCCGGTGCGACAGCGCCGGGCAGCGCACAGTAGGCGGCGCGGCGTTCTCGATCGGGCGCGACGAGGCCGACGCCGATCGCGCGCAGCATGTTCTCGAGCAGCTGCTGCGCCTGCGCGCCCGCGCCATCGAGGGGCTCGCCGACGACGAGCCAGTCCGCCGGCGCGAGGCCGGGCACCCGCGGCGCGCCGTCGGCTGCGGGTGCGCCGGTCGCAAAACGCTGCGCGGGCGCGGGCGCTTGCGCAGGTGCCGGCGGCGATCCGGATCCACGATGCTGCACTCCCGCGGGGGCCCTCGCCGGTGCGGTGGCACTCGCGGCGGGCTCCGCGTGCACGAGGGCCTCCGCGTCGTCGGGCAGCCAAAGCCGCACGCCCATCTCGCGCAGCATCGCGCGCTGACGCTCAGTCCAGCGCATCGAGCGCGCCGCCGTCGGCGACGTCCAGGCTCATCACGACCGCGTCCTCGCGCTGTCCCTCGGGCGCCGGGTAGTAGCCCTTTCTCCGACCGACCTGCGCAAAGCCGAGACGGCGGTAGACCTCGCGCGCGTCGGCATTGCTCTCGCGCACCTCGAGCCAGAGCCGGCTCGCTTGGCGCATTCGGCACAACCGGACGAGATCGGCGAGCATGCGGCGCGCATGCCCGCACCGGCGTGCCGCGGGCGCGACCGTGATGTTGAGCAAGTGCATCTCGCCGACGCCGGTCATCGCGACGCAGTAGCCGACCAAGTCGCCGTCGACGTGGTTGAGCGTCCACGCGGTATAGCCCGCGACCAGCGAATCGACGAAGTTGCCGCGCGTCCACGGGAAGGGATAGATCGCGGCCTCGAGCTCAAGGACGCCGTCGAGCGACGCGACGGTCATCGCACGCAGCACGGCCCGCAGCGGATCGACACGCGCGCTCATGATTCGGAAAGGGGACCCGAAGGGTGCGACCCCTCCCTCTCGGGGGGAGGAGAGCGCAGCGGGGAGGGAACAGTCGTGTCCCGCGCAGCGGAGATCGAGCGAGCGCGCGCTGCGCGCTCGGCCTCGGTCTCCGCAACCTTGTCGCGGACGTAAAGCGGCAACGCGAGCGCGGCATCGACGGCCGCGCCGTCGGCCCATGCGTCCTGCGCGAGACGCAGCAGCGCACGCGCGTTCGGCGTCGCGCCGGCAACGCGCACGGCAGCGCCGGTCGCAAGCCGCGCGCCGAACACGCCGATCGCATTGCCGGCGACGACGGCGGGCGGCCGCTCGCGCCAGATGGCCGCGAGCATCTCGCAGTCGGCCAGGACCGGCGCGACGCGCGTCGTCCAGCGGTCGTCGGCGTATTCGTATTCGGCGGCGTAGATCTGGTCCATGCGCGCATCGACGATCGCCCAGACGCGCAGCTGCGCCGCGCCCGCGCGTGCGTCCTCGGCGACCGCGAGCAGGGTGTCGATCGGCAGCACCGGCTTGGCGGCGCCGAACGCCAGCCCCTGGGCGACCGAGCACGCGGTGCGCAGCCCGGTGAACGCGCCCGGGCCGCGGCCGAAAGCGATCGCGTCGAGATCGGCGACGCGAAGATCGGCTTGGTCGAGCAGCGCGAGGATGGCGGGCAGCAGCGTCGCCGATGCGCGCGCGCCGCCTTCGTCGTCGTGCGCGAGAACGCGCTCGCCGCACTGCAGGGCGACCGTCATCCGCTCGGTCGCGGTATCGAAAGCGATCAGCGTCGCCATCGCGACGCGCGCGACATCGCGTCGCCATGCAGTCCCATGCGGACGAGTTTAGCGGCGCCGTCCGCGGCCGGCCGCGCGCCGCCCCGTGCGATCATCTTCGCCATGCCCTCGCGCTTCGCCGCCACCGCCGCCCGCCACGGCCGCGCCCGCCGCGCGCCGCTGCTGGCGCTCGTGGTCGCGCTGCTGGTCGCGCCCGCGCTGCCGGTCGCGCGAGCGGCGCCGTCGACGAAGCCGACCGCGACCGAGGCGCGCGCCCTGCCGCGCGCCGTCGACGCTGCCCTCGCCCGCCACGGCGTTCCGCGCGACGCGATGGTCGCGTGGGTGCAGGACGTCGACGCCGCGCGACCGCGCCTGGCCTGGCAGGCCGACAAGCCGGTCAATCCGGCGTCGCTGATGAAGTTGGTCACGACGTATGCAGGACTCGACCTGCTCGGGCCGGCGTTCACGTGGTCGACGCCGGTCTGGCTGCAAGGGACGATTGCCGGCGGCGTCCTCGACGGCGACGTCGTCATCAAGGGCACCGGTGATCCCCAGCTCGTCCTCGAGCGCATCTGGCTGCTGCTGCGGCGCGTCGAGCAGGCCGGAGTGCGCGAGATCCGCGGCGACATCGTCCTCGACCGCAGCGCCTTCGTTCCGGGCGAGGTGAACCCCGCCGACTTCGACGGCGAGCCGCTCCGGCCCTACAACGCCGGTGCCGACGCGTTGCTTCTCAACTACCGCGCCGTGCTGCTCACGTTCACGCCCGATCCGGCGCGCGGCATCGCGACGATCGGCGTCGATCCGCCGCTCGCCGGCGTCCGGGTCGACCCGACCGTGCCTCTCGCTGCCGGCCCGTGCGAAGACTGGCGCGCGACGTTGAAGGCCGAGTTCGCCGACCCGTCACGCATGAGCCTCGCCGGCGCGTTCCCCGTCGCGTGCGGCGAGAAGGTCTGGCCGGTCGCGTATGCCGATCCGAAGAGCTACAACGCGCGCGCGCTCGCCGGCCTCTGGGCCGAGCAGGGCGGCCGCCTGAGCGGCGTCGTGCGCGACGGCCCCGCGCCGTCCGGGACACCGAGCTTCGAGCTGCGCTCGCCGACGCTCGCAGACGTCGTGCGCGAGATCAACAAGCTCAGCAACAACGTGATGGCGCAGCAGCTCTTCCTGACGCTCGGTGCGACCCAGCGCAACGCCGGCACGCCGGAAGGCGCGCGCGAGGTGTTGCGCGAGTGGCTGCGCGGGCGCGTCGGCGATGCGGCAAGCGTCGCCATGATCAGCAACGGCTCGGGGCTTTCGCGCGACTCGCGCCTGAGCGCGATGTTGCTCGGCCGTCTCCTGCAGTCGGCGTGGGAAAGCGCGGTGATGCCCGAGCTGATGAGCTCGCTGCCGGTCGCCGGCATCGACGGCACGCTGCTCCGATCCAAAGGCGTCCCCGGTCGGGCGCACCTGAAGACCGGATCGCTGCGCGACGTCGTCGGCGTCGCAGGCTACGTGCTCGCCGACTCGGGGCGACGCTATGTCGTGGTCGGCATCGTCAACCACCCGAACGCGAACGCGGCACGCCCTGCCCTCGAGGCGCTCGCGGAATGGGCGGCGAACGACGCGCCCGCCCTCGCGCCGACCGCGGCTGATCCGCACTGAGGCGCCGCAGCCGCGTCAGAACGGATTGTTCTGCGCGCGCGAGACGGCGAGCGCGCCCAGAGAGCTCTGGCCGGTCGCGCTCAGGTGCAGGTTGTCGGCCCAGAGATAGGCCGGACTGCCGTTGATGACGAAGGTCTGCGCCGTGCAGTCGAGGCTCGACGGCGGCGTCAGCTGCGACTTGGTCAGATCGCACACAGCGTCGGTGAAGTTGGTGAAGCCGCCGGCGCCGGGGACCAACGAAACATCCGTGACGAACTGGTCCATCAGGACCAGGCCGATCACGCGGCCATCGTTGACGATGGTCGCGCGCATCAGCGCGTTGTAGCGCGAGCTGATCTGCGTCAGCAGCGCGGCGCGGTCGGTGTCGGCGTGGGCGGCGCGCTCGCTCGCCGCGAAGGGCGTGACGCCCATGTCGAAAATGGTCGAGAGCAGCACCTTCGCACCGAGACTGGTGAGGCGGTTCACCTGGCGTCCCGTTTCGGCGCCGGCCGCTTCGGCGGCCGCAACCAGCTGGTCCGCGCTTTGCGTCGGGTATTGCGCGTAGAGCGCGAGGACGTCGTTCGCCCCGACCATCACGGTGACGAGGTCACCGGCGCCGAGCGGACTCTCCGCCTGCTGGGCGTCGATCTGCGCGCCGAGGTCGGCGGAGGTTGCGCCGAACGCGGCGCGAATGCGGCTGACCGGCTCGGCCACTGGCGGCGACCCGTTGTTGCACTCCGGAAAGACCAGGCCATAGATGTTGGCGACGCCCTGGATCCAGAGCGGATTGACGGTGCACGCGATCGTCAGGTCGGTGGCCGAGACGGTCGCATTGACGCTGTACTTGCTCGCGTTGTGGTCGCCGCTGTCGACGAGCAGGCTCGACTCGTCGCCGAACGCGACGATGCGGCTCGCTTGGAAGTGCG
>DASXXO010000431.1:0-7393 GCA_036503045.1 Caldimonas sp.
GGAAGCCGCGCTCGAGGCGGCGCTGCGCGAACGGCTCGGCGCACTCGAAATCGGCAGGCTCGACACGGTGCGCGCGTTCGCTGCCGACGCGCCGCCGGCGCGGCTCGCGTTCTTTACCGCCCCCGGAGCGAACTACGCGCCGTCGCATCGCACCCTGCCGCGGCTCGCCGATCTGCTCCATCTCGGCGACGCCGGGCTCGCGGCGCTGCTCGCCGACTGGCTCGAGGGCGTCTACACGGCGAGCGACCTCGATACTGCGCTCGCGCAGCGATCGAGCCTGACGCACGGCGAAGTCATCATGACGCGCGAAGGCCACGCAGTGAGCCAGTTCGCAGTCAGCTTCTATGCGCCCGACTCCGAGCAGGCGGGCCTGCTCGCGCGCGCGCAGGAGATCGAGAATCTGCAGCGGCAGACGCGTGCGCAGGCGCTCGTCAGCGAAGAGTCGCGCGCGCGACTGGTGCGCACCGAGGCGGCGAGCACCGACGCCGCTGCGCACCTCGCCGCCAGCCAGCGCGAGGCCGCGCAGCTGCAGTCGAACGCTCATCGCCAGCACCTCGAGCTCGTCCGTCTCAGCCAGCTTGCCGAGCAGACAAGCCAGCGGCGCGACCAGCTCGGCGGCGAGCGCGCCGCGCTCGAGACCGAGCTCGCCGAGCTCGCCGCGCGTCGGCGCGAAGGCGAGAGCCGCTTCGACGCCCTCGACGCCGAGCTCGGCGTCGCGCAGGAGCGCCAGGCCGAGCTCGACGAAGCGATGCGCGCCGCAAGCAGCGCGCTCGACACGGCGCGCGACGAGCACCGCGCGCTCGAGCGCAAGCTCCAGGAGGCGCAGTTCGAGCTGCGTTCGCTCGCGGCACGTCGCCAGGAGCTCGAGCGCCAGGTCGAGACCGCGCGCGAGCAGCTCCAGGCCAACCTCGCCGCCGACGCCGCGCTCGCCGACGAGCACGCGCAGCTCACCGATGCACCGGCGCAGGCCGAGCTGCAGGCGGCCTTGGCGACGCGACTCGAGCACGAGCAGCGTCTCGGCGAGAAGCGCAGCCTCTACGAGGACCTTTCTCAGCGGCTGCGCCGCGTCGACGAGACGCGCCTCGGCCACGAGCAGGCCTTGCAACCGCTGCGCGACAAGGTCGGCGCGCTCCAGCTCGAAGCGCAGGCGGCGCAGCTCGGCGGCGCGCAGTACGCCGAGCAGCTCGATGCCGCGCACGTCGACCGCGACGCGGTCGCGCGCTCGATCGAGGAAGGCGCCGTCAAGCTTGCCGGCCTGCAGGGCAGGATCGACGCGCTCAACCGCGACATCGAGGCGCTCGGCGCGGTCAACCTCGCGGCGCTCGAGGAGCTCGGCCAGGCGCGCGACAGGAAGGGCTTCCTCGACGCGCAGAGCGCCGACCTCGGCGAAGCGATGGCGACGCTCGAGGACGCGATCAAGAAGATCGACCTCGAGACGCGCGCCTTGCTGCAATCGACCTTCGATCAGGTCAACGACCACTTCGGCCGCATGTTCCCGACGCTGTTCGGCGGCGGCACGGCACGCCTCGTGATGACCGGCGACGAGATCCTCGACGCCGGCGTCCAGGTGATGGCGCAGCCGCCCGGCAAGAAGAACAGCACGATCCACCTGCTCTCCGGCGGCGAGAAGGCGCTCGCGGCGATCGCGCTCGTATTTGCGATCTTCCAGCTCAACCCGGCGCCGTTCTGCCTGCTCGACGAGGTGGACGCGCCGCTGGACGATGCCAATACCGAGCGCTATGCAAAACTGGTGGCCGAGATGAGTGCGGGAACGCAGTTCCTCTTCATCTCGCACAACAAGATCGCCATGGAGATGGCCGAGCAGCTGATCGGCGTGACGATGCAGGAGCAGGGCGTCTCGCGCATCGTCACCGTCGACATGCCGGGAGCGATCCGGCTCGCCGAAGCGGCCTGACCGGCCGAGGTTCCTTGAACAGCCTGACGGTCGCCCTGGCGTCGCTCGGCGGCATCGTGCTGGCCGGCGTCGTGGCCCACGGCGCGTGGCAGGCGCGTCGTGCCGGGCCGAAGCGCGCGATGCCTGGCGAGCGCGAGGAGCCGAGCGCATCCGCGCCGAGCGATCGCGAATCCGCCGCGCTCGCCGAAGATGCCGCAGTCGTCGAGGACAGCGCGACCGCGCCGGCGCGGCGCGTCTCGAAGCGGTTGCCGATCCAGCTCGATGCGCTGATCGACGCATTCGCCACGATCGCCGTCGAGGCGCCGATCTCGGGCGACGTGGTCATCGCGCACCTGCCGTCGAAGCGCCACGTCGGCAGCAAGCTCGTGCTCGTCGAGGGTCTCGACGCCGAGACCGGCCGCTGGGAGGCAGCGGCGGCGGGGCGGCGCTACGGCGAGCTGCAGGCGGGCGTCCAGCTCGCGAGCAGGACCGGCGCGCTGAACGAGATCGAGTACTCGGAGTTCGTGCAGCGCATGGAGGCCTTTGCCGACGCGATCGGGGCGAGCCTCGACGCCCCCGACATGCTCGAGGTGATGGCGCGCGCGCGCGAGCTCGATGCGTTCGCGAGCGCGCACGACGCGCAGCTCGCGGTGCACCTGCACGCGCGCGGCGCGGCGTGGAGCGTCGGCTACATCCAGCAGCACGCGCGCCGGCATGGCTTCGTTCCGGGCGTCGTTCCGGGTCGGCTCGTCTACCCGGCGGCGGAAGAGGGCGCCCCGCCGGTCCTGACGCTCACCTTCGATGCGCAGGCGGCGCTCGCCGACGAGCCCGACCGCGCGGCAGTGCGCGATGCCACGCTCGCCTTCGACGTGCCGCAGACCGATCCCTCGGTCGAGCCGTTCAAGGCCTGGCAGGCAGCGGCGCAGGCGCTTGCGGTCGGCATGGACGCCGATGTCGTCGACGACGACGGCAGGCCGCTCAGCAGCGCCGGGTTCGAGGCGATCGGCGCCGAGCTCGGCCAGCTCTACGCCGCGCTCGAGGAGCGCGATCTCGCCGCCGGCACGCCGGCCGCGCGGCGCCTGTTCAGCTGAGGAGGGCCTGGCATGGAACTACACCAGTCGCTCGGCGTCGAGCTGCCGGTGATCCAGGCGCCGATGGCAGGTGCGCAAGGCAGCGCGCTCGCGGTCGCCGTGTGTGGCGCCGGCGGGCTCGGCTCGCTGCCGTGCGCGATGCTCGATGCGGCGGCGATCCGGCGCGAGATCTGCGTCATCCGCGCGACGGTCCCAGGCGCGTTCAATCTGAATTTCTTCTGTCACCGGCCGCCCGTCGCCGACGCGGCGCGCGAGGCCGCGTGGCGGAGCGCGCTCGCGCCCTATTACCGCGAGTTCGGTCTCGACCTTGCCGCCGTGCCGACGGGCGCGGGCCGCATCCCCTTCGATGCAGCCAGCGCCGCGCTCGTCGAGGAGCTGCGCCCGAGCGTGGTCAGCTTTCATTTCGGGCTGCCCGACGAGTCGTCGCTCGAGCGTGTGCGTGCGAGCGGGGCGCGCGTCCTCGCCAGCGCGACGACGGTCGATGAGGCGCTCTGGCTCGAGCAGCGCGGCGTCGACGCGGTGATCGCGCAAGGGCTCGAAGCAGGCGGCCATCGCGGCCACTTCCTCTCCCACGATCTCGGCCTGCAGGCCGGAACGTTCGCGCTGCTGCCGCAAGTCGTCCGTGCGCTGCGCACGCCGGTGATCGCCGCCGGCGGAATCGCCGACCGCGCCGCCGTCGAGGCCGCGCTTCGTCTCGGGGCGTCGATGGTTCAGGTCGGCACGGCATACCTGTGCTGCCCCGAGGCCACGACGACCGCCATCCATCGCCGGGCGCTGACGAGCGATGCCGCGCGCCACACTGCGTTGACCCGGCTCATCACCGGGCGCCCGGCGCGCGGCATCGTCAACCGCCTGATGCGCGAGGTCGCCGATGAGAACGCGCCCGAGTTTCCGCTCGCGACGGCGGCGATCGCACCGCTGCGCGCGGCCGCGGAAGCGCGCGGCAGCGACGATTTCTCGCCGCTCTGGTGCGGGCAGAACGCGAGCGGCTGCCGCGCGATTCCCGCGGCCGAGGTGACGCGTGCCCTCGCCGGCGTCTGAACGCAAGGCGGCACGCGATCCCGCCGCGCGCGCCGCCGAGCTGCGCGAGCTGCTCGCGCGTCACGCGCACGCCTACTACGTGCTCGATCAGCCCGAGATCCCCGACGCCGAGTACGACGCGCTGTTCCAGGAGCTGCAGGCGATCGAGGCGGCGCATCCCGAGCTCCTGACTGCCGATTCGCCAACGCAGCGCGTCGTCGGCGCGGTCCTCGCAGGCTTGCGTCCGGTGCGCCATGCGGTGCCGATGCTTTCGATCGAGACCGAGACCGATACCAGCGCCGCCGGTGCCGAGAAGTTCGACGCGCGCATCCGCAAGGCGCTCGGCCTCGGTAGCGACGACCCGCCGGTCGACTACGACGCCGAGTTGAAGTTCGACGGCCTGGCGATCGGCCTGCGCTACGAAAGAGGTGCCCTCGTCCAGGCGGCGACGCGTGGCGATGGCGAGACCGGCGAGGACGTGACGCACACGGTGCGCACGATCGCCACGGTCCCCAAGCGGCTGAAGGGGGTCTCGGCGCCGGTCCTCGAGGTGCGGGGCGAGGTCTTCATGCGGCGCGACGATTTCGCGGCGCTCAACGAGCGCCAGAGGAAGCTCATCGAGGCCGGCGCGAAGAACGAGAAGATCTTCGTCAATCCGCGCAACGCCGCCGCCGGCGTCGTTCGCCAGCTCGATGCCCGCAATGCCGCCAAGCGCCCGCTCAACTTCTTCGCCTACGGGCTGGGCGAAGTCGTGGGCTGGACGATCCCGTCGACGCAGACGGCGATCCTCGACGCGTTCGACGCGATGGGGCTGCCGGCGAGCCCGATGCATCGTTGCGCGCGTGGTGCCGCAGGGCTGGTCGCGTTTCACGCGGAGGTTGCGGCGAAGCGCGACGCGCTGCCCTATGACATCGACGGCGTCGTCTACAAGGTCGACGACCGCGCGCTCCAGGAGCGGCTCGGCTTCAAGACGCGCGAGCCGCGCTGGGCGGTCGCGCAGAAGTACCCCGCGCAGGAGAAAACGACGCGGCTCCAGGCGATCGAGGTCCAGGTCGGCCGCACCGGCAAGCTCACGCCGGTTGCCAAGCTCGAGCCGGTCTTCGTCGGCGGAACGACGGTCTCGAACGCGACGCTGCACAACCTGTTCGAGGTGCGCCGCAAGGGCGTTCGCGTCGGTGACGAGGTCATCGTCCGGCGCGCCGGCGACGTCATCCCCGAGATCGTCGGCCGCGTGGGGAAGAAGCGGGCGCGCTACGTGCCGAATTTCCGCATGCCCGCGGCGTGCCCGGTGTGCGGCAGCCGCGTCGTGCGCGAGAAGGCCGGCGTCGACCATCGCTGCAGCGGCGGCCTCTTCTGCGCCGCGCAGCGCAAGTTCGCGATCCTCCACTTCGCCGGCCGGCGTGCGCTCGACATCGAAGGCCTCGGCGACAAGATCGTCGACCAGCTCGTGGACGGGGGATTGGTCAAGTCGCTGCCCGATCTCTATGCTCTCACCAAGGAAAAGGTCGAGGCGCTCGAGCGCATGGCCGACAAGAGCGCGGGCAACCTCGTCGCAAACATCGCCGCCAGCCGCGAGACGACGCTCGCGCGCTTTCTCTACGGTCTCGGCATCCGCCACGTCGGCGAGACGACGGCGAAGGACCTTGCGCGCCACTTCGGCAACCTCGAGCGGCTGCGCCGCGCCGACATCGCGCAGCTGCTCGCCGTTCCCGACGTCGGGCCGATCGTCGCCGAGAGCGTCCACGGGTTCTTCGCCGAGGCGCACAACCAGCAGGTGATCGACGGCCTGCTCGCCGCCGGCTTCCATTGGCCGGAGAGCCAAGGCGAGGCGGACGCGTCGCCGAAGGCATTCGCCGGCAAGACCTTCGTCCTCACCGGCACGCTGCCGACGCTCACGCGCGAGGAAGCGAAGGAGATGATCGAGTCGCTCGGCGGCAAGGTCGCAGGCTCGGTGTCGAAGAAGACCGACTGGGTCGTCGCCGGCAGCGAGGCCGGATCGAAGCTCGACAAGGCACAGGCGCTCGGCATCACCGTGCTCGACGAGCAGGGCCTGCTCGCCTTGGTCCAGGGGCGCGCCGCAGTGAGCATCGCCGCGGAGCGACCGTGAGCGGCGGCAGCACCTGGCGCGATCGCGCACGCGCGGCCGCCGCTCTTGCGCCACTCGCGCCACGCGAGCGGCTCCATCTCGATGTCGCCGCCGGCGCGGTGGCCGTCGGCTCGATCGAGCCCGTGCTCGGCGAGCGCCTGCGCGCCGCGGGGCTCCCGATCCGGCGCGTCGCCGAGGGTTGGAAGGTGGACGCGCCAGGGGTCGCGTCGCTCGCGGCGATCGCCGTCTGGCTGCGCGACGCGGGGCTTGCGGGGCGTTGGCGCGACGAGCTGCTCGCCGTCGTCGACGCCGAGGAGCGGCCGATCGCTGCCATCGAGCGCAGCGTCGTGCGCGTGCTCGGCCTGGTGACCTTCGCGGTGCACCTCGTCGGCTTCGCTGCCGACGGTCGCATCTGGGTGCAGCAGCGCGCGTTCGACAAGGCGACCGACCCTGGCCTCTGGGACACGCTGATGGGCGGCCAGGTCGGCGCCGGCGAGACGGTCGAGACCGCGCTCGTGCGCGAGACCGCCGAAGAGGCCGGGCTCGACGTCGCTACGCTCCTCGACCTCGAGCGCGGCGACCGGCTGACGATTCGCCGGCCGGTCGCCCAGGGCTACATGGTCGAGCACCTCGATGTCTATCGCGCGCGCCTGCCCGCCGGCGTCGTGCCGCGCAACCGCGACGGCGAGGTCGAGCGCTTCGAGCGCCTCGACGCGGGCGAGCTCGAGGAGCGTCTCGCGCGCGGCGACTTCACGCTCGAGGCGAGCCTGATCCTGGCGCCGCACGCGGCGCCGCGGTGACATCGCCGGGCAGCAGCATCGAGGCTGACCGGCAGGCAGCACGTTCAGCGCTTCACTTCATCGAGTGCAGCCCGAACATGTTGCCCTCGGTGTCGACCACGAGCGAGATGAAGCCGTACTCGCCGATCGACATCTTCGCCTTCTCGACCTTGCCGCCGCTGGTCTTCACGCGGCCCTCCTCGACGGCGCAGTCGTCGCACATGAAGTAGACGAGCGTGCTGTTGCCGCCGGACGGAACGCCCTGCATTCTGACCAGCGCGCCGCCGGCGCCGGCGGCGTCTTGCGCCATCGGAAAGGCCCACATCTCGAGTTCGGGGCTCGGCAGCTTCTCGAGCGTCGTCTGCAGGACGGCCTCGTAGAACTTCTTCGCGCGAGCGCTGTCCTGGACGTAGATCTCGAACCAGCCTACGGGATTGGGTTTCATCGCGAGACTCCTTCGCTTCGGGCGTTGCGCATCGTCGCCGATGCCGGCGATCCGTGTCGGCGAGCGCTCAAGTCCGCG
>DASXXO010000432.1:0-3598 GCA_036503045.1 Caldimonas sp.
GTGCGCCCCTCGATCACACTGTGCGGGCCGACAACGCTGCCGGCGCCGATGCGCACGGCCTTGCGGACGATGCTGTAGGCACCGATCTCGACGTCGTCGGCGAGCTCGGCGCCGGGCTCGACGATCGCCGTCGGGTGAACCCTCGCCATCGGCCGGCGCCTACTCGACGGTGCGCACCGCGCACATCAGCCCGGCCTCGACCGCGGTCTCGCCGTCGACGCTGGCGCGTGCCTGGAACTTGAAGATGTTCGACTTCATGCGCTCGAGGGTGACGTCGAGGATCATCTGGTCGCCGGGCTCGACCGGCCGCTTGAAGCGCGCGTTGTCGATGCCGGCGAAGTAGTAGACCGACTTGTCGTCGGGCTTGGCGTCGACGGCGTCGTACGAGAGCAGCGCCGCCGCCTGCGCGAGCGCCTCGAGCATCATGACCCCGGGCATCACCGGGCGGTGCGGGAAGTGGCCGATGAAGTACGGCTCGTTGGCGGTGACGTTCTTCAGCGCCTTGATGCGCTTCTTGTGCTCGAGCTCGAGCACGCGATCGACCATCAGGAACGGGTACCGGTGCGGCAGCCGCTTCAGGATCTCGTGGATGTTCATCGTCATGGCGACTTCTTCTCCAGCGCTCGCACCCGCTCGCGCAGCGCGTGCAGGTTGCGCAACACGGCCGCGTTCTTCTCCCACGACGCATTGTCGTCGAACGGGAACGAGCCGCTGTAGAAGCCCGGCTTGGCGATCGAGCGCGTGACCTGGGTCGCGCCGCCGATGACGACGTGGTCGGCGATCGTCACGTGGCCGCTCACCCCCGAGCCGCCGCCGAGCATGCAGTGCGCGCCGATGGTCGTGCTGCCGGCGATGCCGACGCAGCCGGCGATCGCCGTGTGCGCGCCGACCCTGACGTTGTGGCCGATCATGACGAGGTTGTCGATCTTGACGCCGTCGCCGATCACGGTGTCGCCGAGCGCGCCGCGGTCGATGCAGGTGTTGGCGCCGATCTCGACGTCGTCGCCGACGACGACGCGGCCGAGCTGCTCGATCTTCTCCCAGCGGCCGCGGTCCGGCGCGAAGCCGAAGCCGTCGGCGCCGAGCACTGCGCCGGCATGGACGATGCAGCGCGCGCCGATCGTCGTCCCCGAGACGACGCTGACGCGCGGGCCGAGCCGGGTCCCGGCGCCGATGCGGCAACCGGCGCCGACGACGGCGTGCGGACCGATCGTCGCGCCGTCGTCGATCTGCGCGCCGGCCTCGACGACGGCGAACGGCGCGATCGCGACGTCGGCGCCGATGTGGGCGCCCGGGTCGACCGCGGCGCGGGGATCGATGCCGCGCGGGGCGGCGCGGGCGCGGCGCCCGGCCCACCATTGGGTCAGCTTGGCAAGGTAGAGATACGGGTCGGGCGTGACGATCGCCGCGCCCCGGCCGGCCGCCGCGTCGCGAGACGCCGGCGCGACGATCACGCACGCGGCACGCGTGGTCGCGAGCTGCTTCGCGTACAGCGGGTTGGAGAGAAAGGAGATCGCCTCCGGGCCGGCCGACTCGAGCGGCTCGATCGAGGCGATGAGCGTCGCCGGATCGCCGATCAGTTCGCCGCCGAGCCGCTCGATGATGTCGCGCAGCTCGACCCCGCCCACCCTGGTGAGTCCTCTACTTGCCGCCGCTCTGGGCGTTGAGCGCCTTGATCACCTTGTCGGTGATGTCGACCTTCGGGCTCCAGAACACCGCTTCCTGGAGGATCAGGTCGTACTTCTCGGTCTCGAAGATCTGCTTGATGACGCGGTTGGTCCGCTCGACGACGGTCGCGAGCTCCTCGTTCTTGCGCTGGCTCAGGTCTTCCTGGAACTCGCGCCGGCGCCTCTGCAGATCACGGTCCTGGTCGACGAGCTCGCGCTGGCGCCGGGTGCGCTCGGGCTCGGCGAGCGTAGGCCCGTCCTTGTCGAGCTTCTCGCTCGCCGCCTTGAGCCGGCTCGCGAGATCGTTCAGGTCCTTCTCGCGCTTCGAGAACTCGGCCTCGAGCTTGGCCTGCGCCGCCTTCGCGGGGACGGCGTCGCGCAGCACGCGGTCGCTGTTGACGTAGCCGATCTTCAGTTCCTGCGCCGACGCAGCCGCCGCCACTCCGGCGACGAGCACCGAGGCGAGTAGCGATTTCACGATGAGGCTGTTCATCAGAAGGCGGTCCCGATCTGAAACTGGAGCCTCTGGATTCTATCTTCCGGCTTCTTATTGATCGGCTCACCGTAACTGAGCTTCAGGGGGCCCACCGGAGAGACCCAGCTGACCCCCACTCCGGCCGCGGCGCGCAGGCTGTTGAACGTGAGCTTTTCGTTCTCGCCCCAGACGTTGCCGGCGTCGGCGTAAAGGAAGATGCGCAGCGTCCGGTCGGCATTGGCGCCCGGCACCGGCAAATAGAACTCGTTGTTGAGGTTGAAGCGCCGGTTGCCGCCGATGAAGGCGCCGGTGACGTCGACCGGGCCGAGCGATCCTTGCTCGAAGCCGCGCACCGTGCCAAGGCCGCCGCCGTAGAAGTTCTTGAAGATCGGGTACGGGCGTCCGCCGAGCCCCTTGCCGTAGCCGATCTCGGCGTTGACGCCGAAGCTGAACGCGCGCGAGAACTGGATGTACTGCTGGCCCTGGAGATTGGCGCGGAAGTACTTGGCGTCGCCGATCGGCGCGTAGTCGAGGTTGATGCGCGAGTAGCGGCCGGCGGTCGGCACCAGGGCGCTGTCGCGGCTGTCGCGCGTCCAGCCGACCGTCAGCGGGACCGAGCTGCTCGTGCTGCCGAACTGCTCGCGGTAGAGGAACCAGCTGTTCGGCAGTTGGTTCGCGCCGCGGATTTCGGTGCGTTCGGCACCGATGCCGAAGAACACCGTGTCGTACTCGCTGAACGGGACGCCGAAGCGGAGCGCGGCACCCGGAGTCACGAGCTCGTAATCGGGGTTGCCCTGGGTGTTGATCGGCCGGCTCGTCCGGTAGTAGGCGTCGATCGAGCGCGAGATCCCGTCGATCGTGAAGTACGGGTCGACCGTGCTCAGCACCAGCGTCCGGTTGTACTTGCTGGTGTTGAGCTCGAGTCCGAGGTAGTTGCCCGAGCCGAAGATGTTCTCCTGCTTGATCGACGCCGTCAGCGACAGCTTGTCGGCCGACGAGTAGCCGGCGCCGAGCGCGAGGTTGCCGGTGGGCTTCTCCTTGATCGTGACCGTCAGGTCGACCTGGTCCGCCGAGCCCGGCACCTCGGCGGTGTCGACGTTGACCTCGCTGAAGTAGCCGAGCCGGTCGACGCGGTCGCGCGACAGCTTGATCTTGCGACCGTCGTACCACGACGACTCGAACTGCCGGAACTCGCGCCGGACCACCTCGTCGCGCGTGCGTGTGTTGCCGGCGATGTTGACGCGCCGCACGTAGACGCGCCGCTGCGGCTCGGCGACGAGCGTGAGGAGGACGCGGCCGTTCGCGCGGTCGATCTCGGGCCGCGCGTCGACCTTGGCGAAGGCGTAGCCGAAGGTGCCGAAGCGGTCGACGAACGCGCGCGTCGTCTCGGCGACTGCGGAGGCGCGGTAGGGGTCGCCCGGCTTGATCGTCACCAGCGTCTGGAAGTCGGGCTCCT
>DASXXO010000433.1:0-5377 GCA_036503045.1 Caldimonas sp.
CTTGCATCGTTGCTTGCCGACGGCCGCAAGTTCCTGCTCGGTGGCGTCGCGTCGATCGCTGACGTTTCGGCAGCACAGTCGATCTGGTTCATGCGTCGGGCGCCGCCGATCGCAGCGCTGCTCGCGCCGTATCCCGGTGTCGTCGCCTGGTTCGAGCGCGTTGCCGCGTTCGGCCACGGCGAGGCAACGCCGATGGGCAGCGACGAGGCGATCGCGGTCGCAGCGAGCGCGCGCAACCACGCGCCGACGTCGGTCGCCGCGGGGCAGCCGTTTGCCGCCGGCGCCGAGGTCGCGGTCACGGCAGCGGACTACGCGCACGACGAGATCGTCGGCACCGTCGTCGGCCTCGACGACGCCGAAGTCGTGCTCGCACGCGACGATCCCCGCGCCGGCCGAGTCCACGTCCACTTTCCTCGCATCGGCTTTCACATCAAGGCGACCAAGAAGGAGATCGCATGAAAACATTCGCCGGCCGAACGGCCGTGATCACCGGCGCCGGCTCGGGCTTCGGGCTGGAAACCTCGCGCCTCGCCGCGCAGCGCCGCATGAGGGTGGTGATGGCCGACGTCCAGCAGGACGCGCTCGACCGCGCCGCGGCGGAGATCCGCGCGCTCGGCGCCGAGGTGCTGCCGTTCCGGCTCGACGTCGCGCACGCTACGGAGGTCGAGGCGCTCGGCGCGGCGACGCGCGAGCGCTTCGGAGCGCCGCACATCGTGTTCAACAACGCCGGCGTCGGCGCGGGCGGCCTGATCTGGGAGAACAGCGCCGCCGACTGGGCGTGGGTGCTCGGCGTCAACGTGATGGGCGTCGCGCACGGCATCCGCGTCTTCACGCCGATGATGCTCGAGGCGGCGGAGATGGATCCTTCGTACGAGGGCCACATCATCAACACCGCGTCGATGGCGGGGCTCCTCAACCCGCCGAACATGGGGGTCTACAACGCGAGCAAGCACGCCGTCGTGTCGATGAGCGAGACGCTGTACCAGGACTTGAAGCTCGTCACCGAGCAGATCGGCGCGTCGGTCCTGTGCCCGTTCTTCGTGCCGACCGGGATCACCGAAAGCCAGCGCAACCGTCCGCCGGCACTCGCCGCGGACAAGCCGACCAAGAGCCAGCTAATCGGCAAGGCGATGAGCGAGCGCGCGGTCGGCAGCGGCAAGGTCAGCGCCACCGACGTCGCGCGCTTCATCTTCGACGCCGTCGGCGAGGGCCGCTTCTACATCTACAGCCACCCCCACGCGCTTTCGAGCGTGCAGACGCGGATGGAAGACATCCTGCAGGCGCGCAATCCGACCGACCCGTTCGCGGGCCGCCCCGAGATCGGCACCGAGCTGCGCGCCGCGCTGCGCGCGGCCGACTGAGCGCCGGGGTCAGCAGCCGACCTTCACCGCCTGTACCGGTCGCCCGGTCGCGGCGTCGACGACGACCAGGTTGACGCTGCGCGGGTGCGCCGCGTCGGCGGGCGTCGCCGGCTTGAAGGCGAGCGTCTGCGCGGCACTGTCATGCGCGTTCCACGCCGGCACCGGCTCGTAGTCGCGCACGACGAAGTCGTGCTGCAGCGTCGCGCCTTCGTTCTCGCCGGCCTTGACCGCCGTCACGTGACCCTGCTCGGTGACCGCCCAGTACGCGGCGAGCCGTGGCGGCGCGTTCGCTCCTGGCGTGACGGTCGCAACGAACCCGTCGCCGCGCTGCGCGAGCGCGACCTCGACCGTCGCCGGCGCGCGCGACGGCGCAGGCACCACGGCGCGCGACCAGTCGGTGCGGTCGCGCCCGTCGACGACGACCTGCGGGGTGTAGCTGAAGCGCGCGCCGTTGCTGGCCTGCTGCATCGCCTGGCGGGTGGTGAACGCGGAGCTCGCAAAGCGATCCTTCCAGCCGAGGCGGTCCCAGTAGTCGACGTGGAAGGCGAGGGCGACGACCGACGGGTCGGCCTTCAGGCGCGACAGCCAGCGGTCGGCCGGCGGGCACGAGTTGCAGCCTTCGGAGGTGTAGAGCTCGACGACCGGTGCGACCAGGCGCGGGCTCGTCGCCGTGCAGACGTCGCCGGCGCGCGTCGCCTGGGGGCCGAGCAGGGCGGCGAGGCTGGTGAGGACGAGCGAAATGGCGCGCCGCGACGTGGCGCCGCCGGCGCGCGCGCGAAACAGGGATCGCAAGGTCATCGATCGCTCCTGGCAGGGGAATCGCGGATTGGTCGGAGCGGCGGAGCGCGCCTTACGGCGATTCGTCAGGACGAATTCTGCATCCGCGCCGCATCCGCCTGCGTATCAGCCGCGATCGTGCGTTGCCGTGGGCAAGCCGAGCGAGCCCGGCGAGATCCGGGAGTGGATGCGATCCCAACCGAGGAGCAAGAGATGACGAAAGCCCATCCCCGAGCACACGGCCGGCTGCTGCCTGTCGCTGCCGCCATCGCTGCGCTGGCCGGCATGAGCGCGCTGCCGGCGCACGCATCGAGCCACCGCGAGGCGCCCGCGATCACGACCATGCCCAAGGTCGACGGCACCGACTTCTACATGTTCAACAGCTACGAGCCGAGCCGCCTCACCGGCCCCGGCTACGTGACGCTGATCGCCAACTACCAGCCGCTGCAGGACGCCTACGGCGGCCCGAACTACTTCAAGCTCGACCCGAATGCGCTGTACGAGATCCACGTCGACAACAACGGCGACGGCAAGGAAGACATCACCTTCCAGTTCCGCTTCAGCAACGCGCTGCGCGCGACGACACTGAAGATCGGCGGCACCGACGTGGCCATTCCGCTCACCCAGTCGGGCCAGATCACGGCGCCGCGCGCGGCGACCTCGAACGTGGACGAGACCTACACCGTCGACATCGTGCGCGGCGACCGCCGCACCGGCACGCACGGCCAGATCACGAACGCCTCGGGCGGCAGCAACGTCTTCGCCAAGCCGGTCGACAACATCGGCACCAAGACGATCCCGAACTACGCGGACTACGCGGCGCAGCACATCTACACCGTCAACATCCCCGGCTGCACCGGCACCGCAAAGCTCTTCGTCGGCCAGAGGAAGGACCCGTTCGCGGTCAATCTCGGCGTCATCTTCGACCTGCTCAACGTCCCGGGCGCAGCCGACTTCACGCCAGCGGAGGCGGCGTTCCTGCTCGACAACTCGAAGAAGGACGCCGGCACCGACGACCTCGCCGACGCCAACGTGACGACGCTCGCGATCGAGGTGCCGGCGAGCTGCCTCGTCGCGAGCGACCCGGTGATCGGCGGCTGGACGACGGCGAGCCTGCGCCAGGGCCGGCTCCTCAGCAGCGCTCCCAAGAGCGGATACCAGACGCACGAGATCGCCGGCGGCGCGTGGACCCAGGTCTCGCGTCTCGGCATGCCGCTCGTCAACGAGGTCGTCATCGGCCTGCCAGACAAGGACAAGTTCAACAACTCCAAGCCGAAGGACGACGCGCAGTTCGCGACCTACGTGACCAACCCGACGCTGCCGGCGCTGGTCGAGATCGCGCTGGCGACGCCCCACATCGCGCCGACCAACTTCCCGCGCACCGACCTCGTGACGACGTTCCTGACCGGAATCCCCGGCGTCAACCAGCCGAACGCGTTCGGCACGTCGCCGTCGACCGGCGTCGCGTCCGAGATGCTGCGCCTGAACACGGCGATCGCGCCGACGCCCGAGGCGTCGCAGAACCGGCTCGGCCTCTTGGGTGGACTGCTTGCCGGTCCCGGCGGCGACCTCGCCGGATATCCGAACGGACGTCGGCCGAGCGACGACGTCGTCGACATCTCGCTGGTCGCGGTGATGGGGGGCCTGTGCGTTGCGAACGGCGACACGAACACCTACCAGCTCGGTGCTGCGTGCAAGCCGAGCGCCGTGCCGCTCGGCGCCGCGGTGTTCGGCCTGCATGACGGCGTCGACCAGGCCGGCCCGAAGGTCAAGGCCAACGGCCCGCTGCTGCCGACGTTCCCGTACCTGGGCACGCCGAAGCCGGGCGCACAGTGAGGAGAGCGCAGATGAAAAAGACACTCCTTGCCGCGCTCGTCGCTGCGTCGGTGCTCGGCGCGTGCGGCGGCGGCGACGACATCAACAACAACCCTCCGCCTGCGACCGCCGAGGTACCGCCGAGCGCGAGCCAGTCGGTCGACGGCTTCATCGGCTACCTGAAGGAGCTCGTCGCGTCGATGGCCGACCTGCTCGAGCCCGTCGACACGAGCGCGGTGACGCCACCGACCGACGACACCGCCGAGCCGCAGAAGGTCGACTGAGCACGCCGGGGTGGCGCGAGCTCCACCGCCCTTAGCATCGCGCCGATGCGATCCCTGCATGCGCTGACCGGCGCCCTGGCCGCCGGTCTTTTTTTCAGCTGCGCCGTCAGGCTCGTCCATGCAGTGCCGATCACGCCGACGCGCGATGACGAAGTGATCGAGGTGTTGCCGGCCACCGCGGCGAGCAACGAGGACCGTCAGTTGCGCAAGCGCCTCGCCGCTCGACCGAACGATGCGGCGCTGGCGAGCGCGGTCGCGCGACGCTATCTCGCGCAGTCGCGCGAGTCGGGCGATCCGCGCTTCGCAGGGCTCGCGCTCGCCGCGCTCGGCGCGTGGCCCGACGCGGCGAGCGCGCCGAACGACGTGCTGTTCCTGCGCGCTACGCTCGAGCAGTACCTGCATGAATTCGGCGCGTCGGTCGCGCACCTGCGCCTGCTGCTCGCGCGGCCGGGCGGTGAGCGGAACGCGCAAGCGTGGCTCACGCTCGCGACGGTCCTGCGCGTGCAGGGCCGCTACGCCGAGTCCGACGATGCCTGCCGCAACGTCGGCCGCGCCGGAGCCGACCTCTACGCCGCCGCGTGCCTGGCGGAGAACGCGGCGCTGCGCGGCGAGACCGCGGCGGCGCGGCGCAGCTTCCAGACCCTGCTCGCCGATCCGCGGCTGCCGCCGGGCACGCGCGGCTGGCTCCTGACCTCGCTCGCGGAGCTCGAGGAGCGCGACGGACGCGCCGCCGCCGCCGATGCCGCGTACCGCGGCGTCCTCGCGCTCGGCCCCGACAGTTACGCGGCGGTCGCCTATGCCGACTTCCTGATCGCGCAGAAGCGCCCCGGCGAAGCGCTGGCGGTGCTGAAGGACGAGACGCGCACCGACCCGGTCGTGCTGCGCCTCGCGATCGCCGGAGCGCTCGCGCACGCGGCATCGGCGGAGCGCGATGTCGCCGAGATGCGCGACCGTATCGCGCTCGCCAACGAACGTCCGGAAGCGCGCATCTTCCACGGCCGCGAGCAGGCGATGTTCGCCCTCGCGATCGAGCGCGACGCCGAGCGCGCGTTCGAGCTGGCACGCGGCGACGTCGCACAGCAGCGCGAGCCGCTCGACCTGCTCGTGCTCGCGCAGGCGGCGCGCGCCAGCGGCAGGCAC
>DASXXO010000434.1:0-5020 GCA_036503045.1 Caldimonas sp.
GAACTCGGGATCGTTGACGATTTTCTGCACGTCGGCGTTGATCTTCACGACGATGTCGTGGGGCGTATCCGCCGGCGCGAACAGGCCGAACGATACGGTCGCCTCGTAGCCGGGAACGGTCTCGGCCACGGTCGGCACATCGGGCAGGGACGGCTCGCGTTCGGCCGACGTGACGGCAAGCGCGCGCAGCTTGCCCGCCTTGATGTGGCCGATCGACGACGGCAGGTTGTCGAAGATGACGTCGACCTGGCCGCCCATCAGGTCGGTGAGCGCGGGCCCGGCGCCCTTGTACGGCACGTGCAGCATGTCGCAACCGGTCATCGACTTGAAGAGCTCGCCCGAGAGATGCACCGACGTGCCGCTCCCCGACGACGCCATGTTGATCTTGCCGGGATTCGCCTTGCAGTAGGCGATGAACTCGGCAACGGTCTTGACCGGCAGCTTCGGCGTTACCTCCATCACGTTGGGCGTGCGCACCAGGCCGGCGACCGGAGCGATGTCGCGGATGAAGTTGAAGCTGAGGTTCCTGTAGAGCGTCGCGTTGATGCCGTTCGCCGGGTTGACGAGCAGCATCGTGTAGCCGTCGGGCGGCGCGTTGACCACGAACTCGACGCCCATGTTGTTGCCCGCGCCCGGCTTGTTCTCGATCACGAACGACTGCCCCATGTGCTCGGACAGCCACTGCGCGATGATCCGTGCGAGCACGTCGGTGGTTCCCGCGGGCGGGTACGGAACGACCCACTTGACGGGGCGGGTCGGATAGTCGGCGGCGTGTGCGGCACCCGCTCCGGCGAGGCCGAGCGCGGCGAGGGCGAGCAGGCGAAGGATTCGGGGCACGTGATGTCTCCTTGTCTTCAGATCGGAAGCAAACGATCCGTTTCTAGACGAAGGCGCGCCTTCGCGCCACCCGGTCGGACGCGAACCAGAGGCGATCTTCGGCCGCGGAGCAGGGCAGCGGCGGGAGCCGTTTGTCGCGCCGGCGCGACCGGAGGATGATTCGAGCGATGGGCGAGACTGCCCCCGACCCCGCCGACAACGCCGAAGCGACGGAGCGCGAGCTCAGCCTCACGCCGGAAGAGGCGCTGGCGTTCGCGATCGAGCGCCACAAGCTCGAGCAACTCGACGACGCGGAAGTGATCTACACGGCCCTGCTCGAGCGTTGGCCGGATCACCCCGACGTCCTCAACCACATGGGAATCCTGCGGCATCAGCGCGGCGAGCACGCGAGCGCGCTCGCCCTGCTCCGCCATGCCGTCGAGGTCGCGCCAAATGTCGCCGGTGTCTGGAACAATCTCGGCAATGTGCTGATGCGCGTCGCGCAAATCGAGGAGGCCGAGCACGCCTTCCGGCGCAGCATCGAGCTCGGCGAGAACGCCGAGGCGCTGTCGAACCTGGGCAAGCTGCTGCGCCGCTGCAAGCGCTGGGACGAGGGAGAAGCCGCGTGCCGGCGCGCGATCGAGATCGCGCCGACCTTCGGCGACGCTTGGCACCACCTGTCGCTCCTGCTCGTCGCGCAGGGCCGCGTGCCGGAAGCGATCGTCGCCGCGAGCAAGGCGGTGCTGCTGCTGCCGCCGCACAAGCGGCGCCGCGACTCCTACACGCGCGCGCTCGTGCGCGCCGGCGAGATCGAGCAAGCGGTCGCGATGTACCGCGAATGGCTGGCCGACGAGCCCGACAACGCCTACGTGCGTCACCATCTCGCCGCCTGCCTCGGCGAGGGGGCACCGGAGCGCGCGAGCGACGCCTACATCGAGCAGGCGTTCGACGGATTCGCCCCGAGATTCGACGCCCAGCTGGCGAGCCTCGGCTACCGCGCCCCCGAGCTCGTCGCCGCCGCCCTCGCGGCGAGCCTGCCGCCGCCGACGCGTCAATTCGACATCGCCGACCTCGGCTGCGGTACCGGCCTGTGCGGGCCGTTGATCGCGCCGTGGGCGCGGCGTCTGTCGGGTTGCGACCTGTCAGCGGCGATGCTCGAGCGGGCGCAGCGCCGTGGGCTCTACGACCAGCTCGAGAAGAGCGAGCTGCTCGCTTACCTCGACGCCCATCCGGCGGCCTTCGACGTCGTGATCTCGGCCGACACGCTCTGCTATTTCGGCGCGCTCGACCGCGTCGCCGGGGCCGCGCGGCGGGCGCTCCGCGATCGAGGCCAGCTCGTCTTCACGGTCGAGGCTTTGCAGGACGACGACGGCGCCGACCACCGGCTTCTTCTCCACGGACGCTATGCGCACGCGCGTGCCTATCTCCGCGCGGTGCTCGACGCTGCCGGCTTCGAGCGGCAGCGGATCGTCGCCGACGTTCTTCGTTCGGAAGGCGGCCTGCCGGTGCACGGCTGGCTCGTCAGCGCGAGCCTCGACTGACTCCGCTCAGGCCGACAGCGCCCGCATCTCGGCGAACAGGTCGGCCTTGCCTTCGAAGCCGATCCCCGGCAGCTCGGGCAGCGTGACGATGCTGTCCTTCACTTCGACGCCGTCGGGGAAACCTCCGTACGGCTGGAACAGGTCGGGGTACGACTCGTTGCCGCCGAGGCCGAGCCCGGCGGCGATCGCGAGCGACATCTGGTGGCCGCCGTGCGGGATGCAGCGCGCCGGCGACCAGCCGTTCTTCTTCAGCATCGCGAGCGTGCGCAGGTATTCGACCAGGCCGTAGCTGAGCGCGCAGTCGAACTGCAGCCAGTCGCGGTCGGGGCGCATGCCGCCGTAGCGAATCAGGTTTCGCGCGTCCTGCATCGAGAACAAGTTCTCGCCGGTCGCCATCGGACCTTCGTAGTTCTTGGCGAGCTCGGCCTGCAGCGCGTAGTCGAGCGGGTCGCCGGCTTCCTCGTACCAGAACAGGTCGTAGTCGGACAGGGCGCGGGCGTACGCGATCGCGGTCGGCAGGTCGAAGCGGCCGTTGGCGTCGACCGCGAGCTTCTGGCCGGCCCCGAGCAGGCGCAGCACCGCCTCGATCCGCGCGCGGTCCTCGGCGAGCGGCGCGCCGCCGATCTTCATCTTGACGACCGAGTAGCCGCGCGCGAGATAGCTCCGCACCTCGCGCTCGAGGCCGGCGAGTCCCTGGCCGGGCCAGTAGTAGCCGCCGGCAGCGTAGACGAAGACGGCGCGCTGCGCCGTGCCGTCGCCGTAGCGCTCGGCGAGCAACTGGAACAGGGCCTTGCCCTCAATCTTCGCGACCGCATCCCAGAGCGCCATGTCGATCGTTCCGACCGCGACCGAACGCTCGCCGTGGCCGCCCGGCTTCTCGTTGGCCATCATCGTCGCCCACGCCTTGTGCGGGCAGAGCACGCCGCGCGCGTCGAGCAGCTCTGCCGCGGCGGCCTCGAGCAGGCGCGGGATGAAGCGCTCGCGCATCAGCGCGCCCTGGCCGTAGCGGCCGTTCGAGTTGAAGCCGTAGCCGACCACCGGCTTGCCGTCGCGCATCACGTCGGTGACGACGGCGACGAGGCTCAGCGTCATCTTCGAGAAGTCGATGTAGGCGTTGCGGATGTTCGACCGGATTGGCCGGGTGGCCTCGCGGATCTCGACAATCTTCATGGCGCCAGTATCCCGCGCCGCCAACGACCGTGAGGTGCCCCCGCGCTCGCGACGACGGCCGTCAGGCGCCGTCGATCACCTGCCCGAGCGCCTCGAAGCAGAGCGGGTCGATCGCCGTGCCGACCGCCGCGCGCATCATCTCGAGCGTCTGCGGAATCGGCACCGCGGCGCGGTACGGACGGTCGGCCGAGATGGCATCGAAGATGTCGGCCGTCGTGATGATCCGCGTCTCGAGCGCGATCTGCTCGGCGCCGAGGCCGCGCGGGTAGCCGCGGCCGTCGAGCCGTTCGTGGTGCGCGCCGGCGACGCGCGCGAGCTCGGCGAAAGCGCCGATGCGCGCCAGGATCGCCTCGGTGTGCGCGGCGTGCTGCCGCATCGAGGCCCACTCGTCGGCGTCGAGCGGGCCGGGCTTGTCGAGCACGGCGTTGCTGACGCCGAGCTTGCCGACGTCATGCAGCAGCGCGCCGCGGCCGAGCCACCGGCGGCGTGCGTCGGCGATGCCGAGCCGCCGTGCGAGCGCATCGGCAAGCCGGGCGACGCGCTCGCTGTGGCCGCTCGTGAACGGGCTCTTGCTGTCGACGATCTCGCCGAAAGCGGCGGCGATGTCGTCAAGATAGTCGTCGTCGAGAACGACCTCGCCGGTGCCCGGCTCCATCGCGAACACCGCGCTCTCGACCTCGGGCGACGCCAGCGTGCGCCAGAACGCGTCGTCGCGCGCCACCTGCTCGAGGGCGCGCACCAGCTCCGGGTCGAACCAGCTGCCGGAGCGCTCGCGCGCTTCCTGCAGCGCTGCGTCGCGTCCGCCGACGGTGTGGAAGACGTCGACGACCTGCGCCAGCAGGGCGATCCGCGCGTGCAGCGGGATCGCCGCGCCGACGAGGCCATCAGGCCGGCCGCGTCCGTTCCAGTGCTCGTCGAGGCTGCCGATGCCGGCGGCGACGGCGTCGCCGAAGCGGAGTCGCCGGGCGATCGCCGCGCCGCGCGTGCAGCGCGTCTTGATGAGGTCGTCGGTGATCCGCGTGCCGTTGCACAGGATGTTGGCGACCGCGCGCAGCCGGCTCGCCATGCCCGCACGCAGCCCGGTGTGGGTGAAGACGAATCGCAGCACGTCGGGCAGCCCGTCGCCCACGGTCTTGAAGTCGCGCTTGAATGCGAGGTCGTCGGTGAGGTAGAGCTCGCAGATGCGCGCGGCGTTGCTGCTGCAGCCGAGGTCCTTCAGCAGCAGCGTGTAGTAGAGCTCGCGCAGCGCGACCGTGCCGAGTCCGACGGTGCGGCCGACGTGCACGCCGATCCAGCAGGCGCGCACGCAGTGTCCCTTGGGCTGGCCCTCGGTGAGGTCGAGCGCGTGGCTGAGCGAGCCGATCAGCTCCGAGAGCCGCATTCCGGCGACGGGGGCGGCAGTGTCGGCGGCGCAGACGTACGGGGAGAGGCGGTCCATCGGTCGGCGCGGGCCGCATTCCGCGGCCCGCCGCTCCTCACATCGTCGTGTCGCG
>DASXXO010000435.1:0-2046 GCA_036503045.1 Caldimonas sp.
AAAGCGGGTGGCGAGGGGGGACTCTTCAGCGCGCGAGCGCGGCGTAGTTCTACGCCGTAAGAAAGCGACGAACGCAATTGGACGTTGGTCCCATGCAACACCGGAGGTCTGGTCAGGCCCAGCCCAGATAGGCCTGGCGCCGGTCGACGACGAGCCGGACCTTCGCGCCGACCGGCAGCGTGACCTTGGTCGGCACGTGACCGAACGGGAGCCCGGTCAGCACGGGCGTCCGCGTCGCAGCCCTGACGCGCGCGAGCATCGTCGCGAGCGAGTAGCCGCGATCGTTGGGCGAGGTCCGAAAGCCGCTGATGGCGCCGAGCACGATCGCCTTCTGGGCGTCGAGGACGCCCGCCTGCTGCAGCTGCAGGAGGTTCCGCTCGACGCGGTACGGATGCTCGTTCACGTCTTCGAAGAAGAGGATGCCGCCGCGGATCCGCGGCCAGTGCGGCGTCGCGAGCAGCGAATTGACGATCGTGAGGTTGCCGCCCCAGAGCGTGCCGCGCACCTCGAGCCCGTCGAAGCCCGCCTCGGTGCGAAAGCCCACCGCCTCGAGCGCTCCGGACATCGCCTCGACGAAGCACGATGCGGTGACGTCATCGACGCCGCCTTCGGCGGCGCTGCGCCCGAAGTCGTCGCAGGCGAGCGGGCCGGCCCACGTCACGCCGTCCGCATGCGCGAGCAGGCCGAGCTGCAGCGACGTCATGTCGCTCATGCCGACCCATCGCGTGCCGCCGGCGACGCTCCTGGCGATCCGCTTCCAGTCGATCCGATCGAGCAGTCGCGTCAGGCCGTAGCCGCCGCGGGTGGCGAGCGCGACGCTCGGCCGCGCCGCTGCGACTCGGTGCAGTGCCGCGAGGCGCGCATCGTCGTCGCCGGCAAATCGCTGCATTCGCGCGGTCGCCGCGGCGTCGATCTCGACCGTGAAGCCGAGGCCTGCGAGACGCGCCGCGGCGCGCCGGAGCGGCAGCGCCGTGCGCAACACGCCGGCAGGCGAGAACAGCAGCAAGCCGCGCGACGCGTCGCTCACCGTTCGCCCTTCTCGGCGGGGTCGACCTCGACCGACTCGCCGGCCGGAATCGGCTCGACTGCGCCGGGGCCGGCGGCGAGCGTCCCCACTCCCGCCGGCACGCCGGCGTTGCCATGGCGCTGTCGATAGCGTTCGCGCCGCTCGGCGAAGAACGAGCGCAGCAGGTCGCCGGCCGCCTCGGCGAGGACGCCGCCTTCGACTTTGGTGTGATGGTTGAGCGCCGCGGTGCCGAAGACGTCGATCACCGATCCTGCCGCTCCTGCCTTGGGATCGCGGGCGCCGTAGACGACGCGCTTGACGCGCGCGTGCAGGAGCGCCATCGCGCACATCGCGCACGGCTCGAGGGTGACGATCACCTCGCACTCGGGCAACCGGTAGTTGCCGAGCAGGTGCGCGGCGTGGCGCAGCGCGACGATCTCGGCGTGCGCGGTCGGGTCGTGGTCGGTGACCGGCCGGTTGTAGCCGGTCGCGACCACCTGCCGCCCCGCCGGCGTGTCGCGCACGACGACGGCACCGACCGGAACTTCGCCGACCAGCCAGGCGTTCTGCGCCTGGTCGAGCGCCAGGCGCATCGCCGCTTCGTCCTGCGGCGTCGGCATCAGGGGTCGCTGCGCTGGTTGCGCTGCACGCCCTGCTCCAGCGCGCGCGCGGTCTCGGCACGCGCCCGTTCCTGCATGCTCTTCGACTGCTCGGGAACGGTGACCGCGTTGGGGTCGGGTGCGAAGCTCGGCGCCGACGCTGCGACAGCGATGCTGCGCGCAGAGGCTCGCGCGCCCGCCACCTGCAGCTGCCTCTTCGCAAGCGTGCCGACGATCGCGAGCACGAGCAGCAGCGCCATCACTCCGAAGATCGCCCTCATCTCATCTCTTCTTCATCTGATCCACTCAAACATCTACGAGCCCTCTGAGCTGTTGATTCGTAGGGCGCTCGCCGCTGGGTCGCAGATCTTTACCGTCCACCTGTCGGGCATCAGCATCGGCGCGGGTTTGCGGGCGATTCGGCCGGAAGTCAGCTTTCGA
>DASXXO010000436.1:0-3076 GCA_036503045.1 Caldimonas sp.
GCGTCGAGAACAAGATCCACCCGGGCGAGGCGTCGACCAAGGATCTCTACCACCTCCCGCCCGAAGAGGACGCGAAGATCCCGACCGTCTGCTCGAGCCTCGAGCAGGCGCTCGAGTACCTCGACAAGGGCCGCGCCTTCCTGACCAAGGGCGGCGTCTTCACCGACACCCTGATCGACGCGTACATCGAGCTCAAGATGCAGGAAGTGACGCGCTTTCGGATGACGACGCATCCGGTCGAGTTCGACATGTACTATTCGTTGTAGGCTTCGCCACAGGAAAGCGGGGACGGCGTTGCCGTCCCCTTTTCTTTGGCCGGCTGCGCCAGCGCTTCCATGCCGACCCGAGACTTCCTTCCGTCGGATGGCCTTTGTCGCGGCGCGCCGCTGGGCGAGAATGGGCAAAGCCTGTCGGCGCGGCAGCGCGGCCGGGCGTTGACAAGCCTGGAGACCCTGCCATGAGCCACCACTCCCATCCCCACTGCTTAGCGGCTGTCGTCCTCGCGTGCGTCGCCGGCGCCGCCGGGGCTGCCGAGGCTGCCGACGCGCCCGACGCCAGCGTCATGTACCGCTGCCCTGGCAACGACTACAAGAACACGATCACGGCCAAGGAAGCCGAAAAGCTCGGCTGCCGCAAGGTCGAGGGCGCCCCGGTGACGGTGATCCAGACGACGCGGCCGCGCAGCGGCACGACGGTGCCGACGACCGCTGCGTCGGGCGTCAAGATCGACCCGGTCGCGCAGCGCGCGCGCGACACCGACGCCCGGCGCATCCTCGAGGGCGAACTCAAGACCGAGGAGGCCAAGCTGGCGGAGATGGAGAAGGAGTTCAACGACGGCCAGCCCGAGCGGCGCGGCGACGAGAAGAACTTCCAGAAGTACCTCGACCGGGTCGCCGAGATGCGCTCGGCGATCTCACGCAAGCAGATCGACGTCGCCGCCCTCAAACGCGAGCTCCAGAAACTGCCCTCGTCCCAGTGATTGCGCCGGCCGGGCCCGGAGCACACCCGTCGCCCACCGCCCCGGCGGCCGCGCAGGCAGCCCTCGACCTGCTCGCGACGATGGTCGCGGTGGTCACGCCCGAAGGCGAATGCGAGTTCGCCAACTCCTCGTTCGAGAACGTGCTCGGTCTGTCGCGGCGCAGCATGTCGCGCTCGCCCTTCTTCGACTGGTTCGCCGACCCCCAGGTGCTGCGCGAGACCGTCGCCGCGGTCAGCAACAACGCCTTCTCGACCAGCCGCCTCGAGGCGGCGTTGAAGCGCCCCTCGGCGAGCCACGGCGAGGTGCTGCCGGTGCACGTGACCGTCAATCAGATCGACGGCTCGCGCAACGTCGTGGTCGAGATCGCCGAGATCGAGCAGCAGCACCGGCAGGAGCGCGAGGAGCGCGCCCTCGAGCAATCCGAGGCGACGCGCGAGCTGATCAGGAATCTCGCCCACGAGATCAAGAACCCGCTCGGTGGCATCCGGGGCGCGGCACAGCTCCTCGAGATGGAGATCGAGCCGCGCTCGCTCGTCGAATACACCCAGGTGATCATCAAGGAGGCGGACCGGCTGCAGCTGCTCGTCGATCGCCTCCTCGCCCCGCACAGGAAGCCCCATGTCGTCGGCACCGTCAACATCCACGAGGTGTGCGAGCGGGTACGGGCGCTGCTCCTGGCCGAGTTCCCGCGCGGTCTCGCGACGGTGCGTGACTACGACACCTCGATCCCCGAGTTCAGCGGCGACCGCGAGCAGCTCATCCAGGCGGTGCTCAACATCGTCCGCAACGCCGCCGAGGCGCTCGCCGACAACATCGAGCGCGGCACCGCGCAGATCGTCCTGCGCACCCGCGTCGGGCGCCAGGTGACCCTCGGCAAACACCGCTATCGTCTGGCACTGGAATTGCATATCGAGGACAACGGGCCGGGCGTCCCGGAGTCCTTGCGCGAGAGGATCTTCTTTCCTCTCGTGTCGGGCCGCGAAGGCGGCTCGGGGCTCGGGCTGACGCTCGCCAGAACCTTCATCCAGCAGCACCATGGCACGATCGAGTTCGAAAGCGAAGCAGGACGCACGGTCTTCACGATCGTCATCCCGATCGCTGATGGCGCCTGACAGAGAGCGCGCGTGAAACCCATCTGGATCGTCGACGACGATCAGTCGATCCGCTTCGTCCTCGAGAAGGCGCTGACGCGCGAGGAGTTCGCGGTGCGCAGCTTCACGAACTCGCGCGACGTGCTCGCCGCGCTCGAGGACGGCGAGCCGCAGGTGCTGGTCTCGGACATCCGCATGCCGGGCGGCTCGGGAATCGAGCTGCTCAACACGATCAAGGCCAAGCACCGCGAGCTGCCGGTCATCATCATGACCGCGTACTCCGACCTCGACAGCGCGGTGAGCGCGTTCCAGGGCGGCGCGTTCGACTACCTGCCCAAGCCCTTCGACGTTCCGAAGGCGGTCGACCTGATCCGGCGCGCCGTCGAGGAGAGCCTGCACCAGGGGGCGGACGACGCCCCCGTCGCGCAGGTTCCCGAGATCCTCGGCCAGGCGCCTGCCATGCAGGACGTGTTCCGCGCGATCGGAAGGCTCAGCCAGAGCATCGTCACCGTGCTCATCACCGGCGAGTCGGGGTCCGGCAAGGAGCTCGTCGCCAACGCGCTGCACAAGCACAGCCAGCGCGCGAGCGGTCCGTTCGTCGCGATCAACACGGCGGCGATCCCGAAGGACCTGCTCGAGTCGGAGCTCTTCGGCCACGAGCGCGGCGCGTTCACCGGGGCGCAGACGACCAGGCGCGGGCGCTTCGAGCAGGCCGACGGCGGCACGCTCTTCCTCGACGAGATCGGCGACATGCCGTTCGACCTGCAGACGCGCTTGTTGCGCGTCCTGGCCGACGGGCAGTTCTACCGCGTCGGTGGCCACAATCCGATGAAGAGCAACGTGCGCGTGATCGCCGCGACGCACCAGGACCTCGAGCAGCGCGTCAAGGCGGGTGCCTTCCGCGAGGACCTGTTCCACCGCCTCAACGTGATCCGCCTGCGCCTGCCGCCGCTGCGCGAGCGCACCGAGGACATCGCACCGCTCGCGCGCTTCTTCCTGCAGAAGA
>DASXXO010000437.1:0-8365 GCA_036503045.1 Caldimonas sp.
CGCATGGCGTGGCGCAACGACTCCGACTTCAACGCAGCGGAGCTGCGACGGGCGGACATGACATTCGGGGGCCATATCATGACGCGAAGTGCCAAGCCTTCCGCTGCCGACGCGCGGCCGTCCATGACGGCCGCCCCCGACCCTGCCCCGCGGGGACGCGGCGCGGCTGGATCGTCGCGCGCGGCGTGGGCGGTGCCGCTGCTGCTCGGCGCCGTCCTGCTGCTCCTGGTCTGGGCGCTGCGCAACGTCGCGCTGCTCTCGTTCGCGGCGATCATCACCGCGGCGTTCCTGCACCTGCTCGGCGAGCCGGTCGGACGCCGCACCGGGTTGTCGGAGCGCTGGTCGATCGTCGTCGTCATCGTCGCCCTGCTGGTGCTGTTCGCTGCCGCCGCCTGGGCGGTCGGCCGGCCGATGACCGACCAGCTGCACGAACTCCGGAACACCGTCCCGCGCGCCTGGGCGACGGTGCTGCAGTGGCTGCAGACGCAGCCGTTCGGGCCGCGCCTGATCGACTGGAGCAACGAGGACCTGAAGGTGCCGTGGGCGCGCGTTGCCGGAGTCGCCTCGGCTGCGACGGTCGCGTTCGCCGACGCTTTCCTCGTCGCCCTGCTCGCGGTCTATCTCGCCTTCGACCCCGAGACCTACCGCACCGGCTTCCTGCGCCTGGTCCCGGTGCGCCATCGCGCCGAGATCGGCGCCGCGCTCTCCGCGAGCGCCGACGCGCTGCAGCGCTGGCTGCTCGGCCAGGGCGTGACGATGCTGATCGTCGGCACGACGGTCGGTGTCGGCTTGGCGCTGCTCGGCATGCCGCTCGCAGGCGCGATGGGCCTGATCGCCGGCGTGCTCGAGTTCGTCCCCTTCTTCGGCGCGATCGCCTGGGCGCTGCTCGGCACGCTGCTTGCGTTCGCCCAGGGTCCGCAGCAGGCGCTCTATGTCGGCATCTTCTTTCTCGTCATCCAGCAGCTCGAGGGCAACCTGGTCATCCCGCTCGTCCAACGCTGGGCGGTGCAGCTTCCGCCGGTGCTCAGCCTGCTCGCAGTCGTCGTCTTCGGAACACTGTTCGGCTTCGAAGGCGTCCTGCTCGGGACGCCGCTGATGGTCGTCGCAGTCACCCTCATCAAGAAGCTCTACGTCGAGGGGCACCTCGAGGCCGACGCGCGCGATGCTGGCGTCTCCTGAGTCTCGAACACGCCGTCGGCGCGGCACCAACGACCTACCATCGCCAGATCTCGGCTGCAACGCATCCGCACGTCACGCCATGCTCCAGCTCCGACCGTCCTGCGAACACTGCAACGTCGCGTTGCCGCCCGATTCGACCGCGGCGCGGATCTGCAGCTTCGAGTGCACCTTCTGCGCCGACTGCGTGCGCGACGTGCTGCTCGATGTCTGCCCGAATTGCGGCGGCGCCTTCCAGGCGCGGCCGATCCGTCCGCGGCGCAACTGGCGCGGCGACAACGATCTCGGCCATCACCCGGCGAGCACGACGGTGCGCCATCGGCCGGTCGATGGCGCCGGGCACCGCGCGTTCGCCGCGGCGATCGCTTCGCTCGCGCCGCACGAGCGCTAGCGGGGGTTGCAGCGCGGCACGATCGCGCGCCGCGCGTCTTGACGTGTCTTGATCGGCGTTCGATCATCGACGCGCATCGCAACTCTCCGGCGGCCCCGTCGCCACCGACCCCAACATGACACGCCTCGCAAGGTTCGCAGCGCCCTTCCTGGTCGCTATCGCCGCGCTGTTCACGCTCGCCGGCCCGGCGAATGCCGACGGCACGGTCGGCAACTCGCTCCCCGCCGGCTTTCCGGCAATCCTCGACGCTTCGCTCGGCAAGCCCTTGCTCGGCTTCGGCGCCGCCGGCCCGGTGACGCGGATACCGGTCGTCTTCGTCCACGGCAACAACGACACGCCGTTCCCGACGCCATGCAATCCCTACGGAAGGATGCAGGCGTTCGCGCAGTACTTCGCGGACAACGGCTACGCGCTGAGCGAGCTCTGGGGGGTCGGCTACCAAGGCGACCAGTGCGACCTCCTCACCGACGAGACGCTTCGCTCCGGGCCGGCCCACACGACCGTCGCCAATGTCCCCGACCTGCGCCGCTTCGTCCTCGCCGTGCTCGCCTTCACCGGCGCAACCGAGGTCGACATCGTCGGCCACAGCCTGGGCGTGATCGTCGTCCGCGAGTGGCTGCGCCAGGATCCCGACGCCGGGAAGCTGGTGCGGCGCTTGGTCGCGATCGACGGGCCGAACCACGGCATCATCAACTGCTCGCCCTCGCCGCTCAACTACTGGCAGGCGCCTGCCAACGGCGGCTTCACGCCGCAAAGCGCCGTCTGCCAGGAGCTCGGCTCCCCCGACACGGCATTCCTGATGCGACTCAACAAGGGCAGCGAGGCGCCGCTGCCCGGCGCCGACGTGCTCGTGATCCGCAACGCCGACACCGGCTTCGTCTACTTCCCGACCCAGGACGGCGTGCTCCCGGGCGTCCCCGCGATCGATTCGTTCGGCAAGCCGACCGATTTCTCGGGCAGCGCGCAGTTGCGCGGCGCGCGCGCGGTCGACCTCACCGGCCAGGGCATCTACGACCCGATCCTCGGCACCACGCACCTCGGCATCCTGAACTCGCCCGACAGCCGGCGACTCGCCTTCGAGTTCCTGACCGAGCACTCGCACGCGCGCGTGCGCTGAGCGCGCACGATCGCGAGCGGGTACGCCTCCGCCCAGCGGCGCGCCGCCGCATCGACAGCTTCGGCATCCGTTGCCGGGCCGGTCGCGGCGCGAGCCGATGCCGAAGCCGCTCGCGTCGCGGTAAGCGCGCATGCCACTCCCGCAACCGGGAGTTGCCGGCGGTCGCGCTCCCGAGCGCGGCCGTTCGTGCTCGAATGCACCGGCGAAATCAGCGATGATCGAGAACGCCCCATGCGCGCGATGGTGCTGCACAGCCCGCGACAGCCGCTGCAACTCGAGAAGCGGCCCGACCCGGAGCCCGACCGCGACGAGCTCGTCGTTCGCGTGCGGGCGTGCGCGGTCTGCCGCACCGACCTGCACGTCGTCGACGGCGACCTGCCGCACCCGCATCTCCCGGTCGTCCCCGGCCACGAGATCGTCGGCGTCGTCGAGCGCATCGGCCTCGACGTTCACGGCTGGCAGCTCGGCGAGCGTGTCGGCATTCCCTGGCTCGGACACGTGTGCGGCCATTGCGCGTACTGCTCGGCGGGCCGCGAGAACCTGTGCGATGCGCCCCTCTTCACCGGCTACAGCCGCGACGGCGGTTTCGCCACCCATGTCGCCGCCGAGGCCGCGTTCTGCCTGAAGCTCGATAGCGTGCCGCTCGACGATCTCCACTGCGCGCCGCTCCTTTGCGCCGGGCTGATCGGCTGGCGGTCGCTCCGCATGGCCGGCGCCGACGCCGAGCGGCTCGGGCTCTACGGCTTCGGCGCCGCGGCGCACATCATCACGCAGGTCGCGCGCCACCAGGGCCGTCGCGTATTCGCGTTCACGCGCGCCGGCGACGATCGAGCGCAGGCGTTCGCACGCTCGCTCGGGGCGGAGTGGGCCGGCGGCTCCGACGAGCATCCGCCCGTCGCGCTCGACGCGGCGATCCTGTTCGCACCGGTCGGCGCGCTCGTCCCCGCCGCGCTGCGCGCGGTGCGCCGGGGTGGCCGCGTCGTCTGCGGCGGCATCCACATGAGCGACATCCCGGCGTTCCCGTACGCGCTGCTGTGGGAGGAGCGGGCGGTGTGCTCGGTCGCCAACCTGACGCGCGCCGACGCGGCCGAGTTCCTCGCGGTCGCGGCGACGGTGCCGTTGCACGTGGAGGTGCGCCGCTACGATCTCGAGGCTGCCAACGACGCGCTCGACGATCTGCGGTTCGGCCGGTTGCAGGGAGCGGCGGTGCTCGTCCCCTGAGGCGGCCTCGCGCAAGGTCGTCGACAGGCCGAGCATCGAGTAGAGCGGGCCGTGCGCGGCGACTCCGGGGAGCAAGGCAATGACGCCGAGGTAGCCCCACGCCCCGATGGTCCCGCTCACCGCCAGGGCGAACAGAACGATGCAGACGTCAGAGGCGTCGCGCGTCGATCACGCGCTGCCGCTTGCCGCTCCGCTCGATGCGCGGTGCTCGCCCGCTATGGCACTGGATGCGGACGCTTGCCGCACCTTGGTCGTCAAGAAAGGCAGCCAGAACGCTGCGCGCCCGCTGCAGGCTGCGTGACGCCTCGACCCCGTGCGCGGCGGTGCTCAGCGACAGCTGCGAAGGGCCCTGGACGAGCTGGAAGTCGTAGAGGCCGGCGCCTTCCTCGATGACCGTGCTGAGCGCGAGGGCAAGGACGTGCAGCGCGTCGCCCGCGCGCGACCGGATGCGCAGCGTGTCGTCGCTGCGGCCACGCACCTCGATCACCGGCAGCGGCGAGCCGCAGGCGCACGGCTTCGCGTGCACCGCGACCTGGTCGCCGAGGTCGTAGCGGATCAGCGGCTGGACGTGGTTGGCGAGATTCGTAAGCAAGGTGGTCGCGCCGAAGCTTCCGGCCGGAGCGGCACGTCCGTGCTCGTCGACCGGTTCGAGAATCGCCCAGTCGGAGTTCAGGTGAAGCGAGCCGTGCACGCACTCGCAAGCAAGCGACAGGAACTCCGATGCGCCGTAGCTGTTGACGACCCGACAGCCGAACGCCCGCTCGACGTGGCTGCGCATCGACGAGGAGAGCGTTTCACCGCCGGTCCAGAACTCCCTCGGCTTGATCGCCAGGCGGCCGGCAAGCGCCTCGTCGGCCAGCACGACGGCTGCGCTCGGGTAGGTTGCGACCACGGTGGGCGCGGGCTCGCGCAACGCGGCGACGACGCGGTCGATCGGCTGCAGGAACGACACGCTCGCGAGCTTGCCTGACAGCATCGGGTTGAGCAGGCGAACCCGTTCGATCGAAACGTAGCTCGCAAAGTGGCCGCCCACGGCGCCGACGAAGACGATGCGGTCGCTCAGCCCCCACGGATCGAGAAGACGGCGCAACGGCGTGCGATCGGGCCTGCGCAACGCCTCGAGCGCGTCGTACACGGCCATGGACGCGGCGTCCTGGACGAAGAACGCCGGCTCGCCGGTGCTGCCCGAGCTCTCCCAGACGACATAGCGGTCGAGAAACGAGCGGCCGATGTTGGCGCGGTCGGCGACGAACCGGCGCACCGCGTCGAGGCGGATGGCGGGGTCGACGCACCACTCGTCGAAGCGTTGCATCAGCTCGGCCTTGCGGACCACCGGCATATCGCCCAGACAGAGGCCATGCGGACCTGCACCCGCGAGGAGACGGCGATAGAAGGGCGATCGCTGCAGCGCCGATGCGATCAGCGCCGCGAGGCGACGCTGCTGGCGCTCGGCGAGCACCTGCGCTCCGGCGTGCTTCGTCGTCGCGACGTCGGCGGCGGCAGTGGTCGACAGCCAGGGATCGAAGGGAGAATGCATGACGCGGCGCGCTGCGACCGATCGATCCGCATGCTCCGCCTTGCGTCCTTGATGTCAAGAAAGCCCCGACCGGCCAGCGGGAGCTCGCCTCGCCGCTCGCCCTGCGGAGCGCCCCGGCCGTGAAGAACTCGACCCCGCCGTCCCGCAGGACGAGCAGGGCGACATGGTCGCGCGCCCTTGGACGCGGCGCTCTCGACGCCGCCTACGCGGCCATGACGGCCTCGGCATGCGTTGCCGTCTCGCCCTGCGCCCGGACCAGGTGCACCGGCACCGGCGCCGAGCGGACGATCTGCTCGGCGTCGCTGCCGATGAACAGGCGCTTCACGCCGCGCCGTCCGTGCGTGCCGATGACGATGAGGTCGGCCTTCCACGCCTTCGCCTGCTCGGCGACGACGTCCGAGACACGCTGTCCGAAGGTCTCCGAGAGGAACGTGTCGACCGGCACGCCGCTCGCCTCGACGCGGCGCTTCCCTTCGACCAGGATCTGCGAACCGGCCTCGAGCAGGATGCCGAGGATGTCGCCGGTAAAGCCGGCCTCGCCCGCCGAGAAGGGCAATCCGTCGAGGACGTGAACGATCCGGATGCTGGCGCCGGTGAGCTTGGCCAGCTTGACGGCTTCGTCGAGACCCGCGTTGGAGGTCGGGCTGCCGTCGAACGGGACGAGAATGCGCTGGTACATGGACGATCTTCGGTTGCGATGACAGCTGCTACTGTCCTCGCAAACGTCTGCCCGGCCTTTGCGGCAGCGCAAATCGGGACGCCGCCCGGCCGAGCGCGACGTCCGTCCTCCGATCGGAAGATCAGAGCTCGATCTTGTTGAACTTGGTGCCGTCGACGCTCAGGTTGGCCATGAACCCGGCGTTGGTGCGCACGAAGCCGATGATCGGAGCTTTCATGGTCTCCGTGCTGATGTGCGCGTCGGCTCCCATCTGGGCCAGCGCGACCGATGCATCGGCGCCGGCAGTCCATCCGGGGCTCGACTCGAACTTCTGCATCGCTTCCTGCGTCATGAACAGGAGGTACATCGCCTTGCTCTGTGCGCCGGCGAGCAGGCCGACCGACCCCGCGCTCACGCTGTAGTAGCCGACCGTGACGCCGTGCTTGCGCAACGCGCCCTGGCCGTAGGAGCCGCCGACGACGAAACCGGCGGTCACCACGCTGGGAAACACCAAGACGCCTTGCGCACGGCCCGCGAGCTCGCCTGCTTCCGGCGACGCCGCAAGGAGCTGGGAGATCGCACCGTCGACCTCGGCATCGAGCGCGCGCCGCTTGGCGGCCGGATCGGCGGAGCTACCTCCGGAGGTGGTCGAGCAGCCGGCGATCAGCGTCGCTCCGCCGATCAAGAGAATTTCCCTTCGCTTCATTTATCGCTCCTTGTAGTTCGGATGGACATCACCGCCCGAGGGGTCTTGCGGTATCTCGGCGATCCTCGAACGGTCCGTCAGGAACCCTCGCCGTGAATTGATCTTCCGCAGCTTCGCCGATGACCTAGCGCAGCTTCGCGACAAAACTCTCGTGCGGCCATGGGACCTTGGTCCTATCAGTGCGCGGGGATCGCGGCACCAAGGTGGGGCTGCGCCCCGGGGGCCGGAGCGCCGTGCGAACGAATGCTCATGCCTTGACGAAGCGATTGCATGGGACCTTGGTCCAATGCGGCGCGTCCCGCGGGGTCCGGCCCAATAGGCACGGGTGGCCGCATTGTCGGCCAGTACGATGGCGGGGCCGCGAATCGTACGGCCGCCCTGGACGCGTCGGCCGCACGGCTCCGGCAGAGCGACAAACCGGGAGATCACGATGGCAAACGGACGAGTGACAAAGAAGGCGGCATGGCTGGCCGGGCTCTTCGCGATGCTTGTGTTGGGGCTCACCTTCGCAGGTGCCCCGCTCGCCCAGACAACGACCGCCGTCGATGTCCGCAATTTCGAGGTGATCGCGGTCGATGGGAACCGACTCGTCGTTCGCGATGAGAGAGGCACCAACGAGTACACGGTGCCGGATGACTTCCGATTTACGGTTGACGTAAGAAGATGTCCGTGTCGGAGCTGAGGGCGGGGATGAAGGGCACGGCGACCGTGACGACCACGACCACGGTCAAGCCGGTCGTCGTCACCGAAATACGCCACGGCGTCGTGTTGAAGGTATGGGCAGGTACAGTGACGGTGCTTGATAACACGGACGGTTTGCGGAAGCGGTTCACACAGGACCAGTTGAACGAACGGGGTCTCCAGATCTTCAAGGACGGCCGCGTGATCACCATCTCCCAACTGAACAAGGGCGATGAGCTTTCGGCGACGATCGTCTCGCAACGCCCGCCGGAGGTGGTAACGGAGCAGGAAGTGGAGGCAACGCTGGCCCCGTCCGAGTCCAAGACGGAGTCGACCCCTGCCAAGACGGAATCGGCCCCCCACGGCCATGGCAGCAGCGCCGGCCGTCGCGGCGCAGCCCACCCCACCAGATGCGACTCCTCAGCCGGCTGCAGCCCCGCCCGCTCCGGGACCGGTCGAATCGTCCGGTTTGGGGACGGCGTGGTACGTGCTGATCGCCGTGGTCATCGCAGCAGCGCTGTTCTTTGTCGTGCGCCGGCGCAAAAACAGGAATCAGTCTCGCTGACGCCTCGGACTGCTCGCGACGCCGAGCATCCTCGTGGCCTGTGCGTAGCTGCCCCGCGCACACGGACCGCGTGAAGCACTCTCGAGCGATCAAGGGTCATGCGGTTCGATGACGCGTCAAGTGTCTGCAGCGGCAACTGCACCCGCCTTTCGTCGGGCGCTTGTTCGTTTCGCTGCTGCTTGCGCCTTCGGCTGCGCAGGGCATCGTGACGCGCGAGGCGACACGATGACCCAGATCGAGGGTCTGCTTGGGCTGCCGTTCGGTCTCTAGCTCGTGCGGACGTGAGCGGATCCCGCCGGCGACCGGCTCCGAA
>DASXXO010000438.1:0-2336 GCA_036503045.1 Caldimonas sp.
TGCCGCGGATGATCTCGGTCTTGCCGAACGACTTGCGCAGCGCCTTCAGCTCGACCGCGTACGGGGCGCCGCTCACGACGGCTCCTTGAACGTCATGGTCGCCTCGATTTCGGTCTGGATCCGTCCCCACTCGATGGCGAAGCGGCGGCGCACCGACTCGAACAGCGCGGCACCGATCAGGGCGACTCCGAGCGCGCCGAGCCAGCTCGAGGCAGCGTGCGTGTCGAGCGTGAGGCCGAGATAGCGCAGCGTCGAACTGGTCGTCTCGCTCAGCTGCAAGTGGTAGACGAGCTCGATCAGCGCGGCGAACCCGGCGAGCATGAAGAGCGCGGTCGCCGTGAGCAGCGCGTACCAGCCCCAGAGCCGATGCAGCTTCTTGTGCGCGGCGACGCGCACGTTCATCATGATCAGGCTCGCGACGCCGCCCGGCGCGTACATCACCATGAACAGGAAGATGAGGCCGAGGTAGAGCTGCCAGGCCTTGGTCAGCTCGGAGAAGAGCGCGAAGCCGAGGATCATCAGGACGCCGCCGATGATCGGCCCGAAGAAGAACGTCGCGCCGCCGAGGAATGTGAAGAGCAGGTACGCGCCGGAGCGCGCGGCGCCGACGACCTCGGCGGTCGCGATCTCGAAGTTGAGCGCGTACATCCCGCCAGCCACGCCAGCGAAAAAGCCCGCGATGATGAACGACACGTAGCGCACGCGCTGCGTGCTGTAGCCGATGAACTCGACGCGCTCAGGATTGTCGCGCACCGCGTTCAGCATCCGGCCGAGCGGCGTGCGCGTGAAGGCGTACATCGCCGCCGTGCAGACAAACGTGTAGATCGCGAGCAGGTAGTAGACCTGGATCTGCGGCCCGTAGGTGATGCCCAGGAAAGGCTTGCCAGCGGTGCGGTTCGCCGAGATTCCGCCCTCGCCGCCGAAGAACTCGGGGATCATCAGCGCCATCGCCGTCACCAGCTCGCCGAGGCCGAGGGTGATCATCGCGAACGGCGTGCCGGCCTTCTTGGTCGTGACGTAGCCGAGCAGCACCGCGAAGAACATGCCGGCGAAGCCGCCGACGAGCGGGATGAGGCTCATCGGGATCGGCAGCGAGCCGTTGCCGACAGCGAGCATCGCGTGCACCGCGACGAAGGTGCCGAGCCCGGTGTAGACGGCATGGCCGAAGCTCAGCATGCCGCCTTGCCCGAGCAGCATGTTGTACGAGAGGCAGGCGACGATCGCGATGCCGACCTGCGACAGCATCGAGATGCCCAGGCCGCTCGGGAAGCCGAGCGGAGCGACGAGCAGGACGAGCGCGAAGCCGCCCCAGACGACGAGCCGCGCGGTCGGCAGCCGCGCCGCGCGCGCGGCGACGGGGACGGGTCTTGCGACGCTCGCGTCCATCGGCTTCGCCCTAGCCTTCGCGCGTCCCGAGCAGGCCCTTCGGCCGGAAGATCAGCATCAGCACGAGCAGCAGGTAGGGCAGGATCGGCGCGACCTGCGAGATGGTCAGCTTGAGCAGCGAGTTGTCGGATCCGAGCGAAATGCCGATCGACCTGAAAGCGCCCGCCACCGAGTAGTCGAGCGCGACCGCAAAGGTCTGCAGGATGCCGATCAGGAGCGAGGCGACGAACGCGCCGGCGAGCGAGCCCATGCCGCCGACGACGACGACGACGAAGATCACCGAGCCGACCGTCAGCGCCATCGCCGGCTCGGTCACGAAAGTCGTCCCGCCGATCACGCCCGCGAGCCCCGCGAGCGCCGAACCCGCACCGAACACCAGCATGAAGACGCGCGGCACGTTGTGGCCGAGCGCCTCGACCATCTCGGGGTGGGTCAGCGCGCTCTGGATGACGAGGCCGATGCGCGTCCTCGTCAGCAGCAGCCAGAGCGCGACCAGCATCGCCAGCGCAACCAGCATCATGAAGGCACGGGTCGCCGGGAACGGCGAGCAGACGACGCGCACCGCGGCGTCGGCGCTGGTGCAGATCGCCGCCGGCGCGGCGCCGGCGACGAGGTGGAGGCCCGTCGCCGACGAGTTGATGAGCGTGAACGCCGGGCCGCGCAGGATCTCGGGCGGCGGAAAATCCACCGCGGTGCGGCCCCAGACCAGGAGCACGAGCTCGATGATCACGAACGACAGCCCGAAGGTGATCAGCAGCTCGGGGACGTGGCCGAACTTGTGGACGCGGCGCAGGCAGAGTCGCTCGAACACCGCGCCGAGGATGCCGACGACGATCGGCGCGACCACCAGCGCCGGCCAGAAGCCCGTCACCTTCGCGATCGAGTACGCGATGTATGCGCCGAGCATGTAGAAGCTGGCGTGGGCGAAGTTGAGCACGCCCATCATGCTG
>DASXXO010000439.1:0-2941 GCA_036503045.1 Caldimonas sp.
CCAGCCGTCGGCGAACGGGAGCGCCTCGGCGTCGGCCTCGCGGGCGTCGATGATGAGGCCCTCGGCCGCGGCGCGGGCGCGGGTTCCGTTCAGCAGCTCGGGCACGTAGTCGGACGCGGTCACGACCGCACCGCGGCGCGCGGCCGCGAGGGACGCGTTGCCGTTGCCGGCCGCGACATCGAGCACGCGCTCGTCGCAACGCAGGTCGCAGGCCTCCGCCAAGGTCTCGCCGACGATCTGCAGCGTGGTGCCGATGACGGCGTAGTCGCCGCTCGCCCAAGCGGCCTGCTGGCGGGCCTTGACGGCGACGAGGTCGGGTGTGGCGGCGGGGGTGGCTGCAGTCATGGCGCGGTCCTCGGAGAGTGGATGAGTTGAGGAGCACATTGCAGCGCCCGAGCCGCCGCGGGTCCTGCTCGCGCGTCGCCGGGTGCTGTCCGATCGTCCGCGTCGCTTCGGCGCAGGAGGCGCCTTGTGCCGAGCGTCCACGATTGCTGACCGATCGTCCGGACGCGCCGGCGACGCGACGGAGGGCGCTGGTGAGGCGGGCGGTTCGCGCCGAGAATAGGTCGCATGGGGCATGCGGGGACGAGGATGGCCGGCCAGGAGGTCGCGGCAGCGTTGCGCCTCCTCGGGTCGAGGCTGCGCCGCCGGCCGGAGAGGGCCCTGCGCAACGGCGCGGTCACGCCCGGCTGGCAGGCGACGCCGTTCGCGCTGCACGTCGACGTCGAGGCGCGCTGAGCCCATGGACGCGCTCTCCGAAACCCTGCGCGTCGTCCGCCTGGTCGGCGCGATCTTCATCCAGGGGCGCTTCACGGCGCCCTGGTGCTATTACTCGCCGCGCGCCGATGCCGCGGCGCCGTTCCTCGAGCCGAACGCCGAGCGCATCGTCATCTTCCACCTCATCACCGAGGGCGAATGCTTCGTCGAGCTCGCCGGCCAGCCGCCGACGCGGCTGATCGCCGGCGACGCGATCGTCTTTCCGCAAGGCGACGCGCACCTGATGACGTCCGAGCTCGGGCTGAAGCCGGCGAGCGGTGCGAGGCTCGATGCCGTGCTGGCACGCCGGCCGCGCGTGCTCGCGTATGGCGGCGGCGGCGCAACGACGCGTCTCGTCTGCGGCTATCTCGCGTGCGACGCGCGCCTCGCGCGCATGCTGCTCGCCGGCCTGCCGCCGCTCGTTCGCGTCAACGTGCGCGGCTCGAACGCGGGAACGTGGCTGGAGGCGTCGGTGCGCTACGCGCTCGCCGAGGCGCGCTCGCCGCGGCCGGGCGGCTCGGGCGTCCTCGCCAAGCTCGCCGAGGTGCTCTTCATCGAAGTGCTGCGCCTCTACATGAACGAGCTGAGCCCCGGCCGGACCGGCTGGCTCGCGGGCGTCGGCGACCGCATCGTCGGCGCCGCGCTGAATGCGCTGCACTCGCGCCCGGCGCACGCTTGGACGCTCGAGGAGCTGGCGAGCGAGGCAGCGACCTCGCGCTCGGTGCTCGCCGAGCGCTTCCAGCATCTCGTCGGCAGCTCGCCGATGCAGTACCTCACGCAGTGGCGCATGCTGCTCGCCGCGAACCTGCTCGCGGGCAGCAACGCTCCGCTCGCGCGCATCGCCGAAGACGTCGGCTACCAGACCGACACCGCGTTCAGCCGTGCGTTCCGGCGCGAGTACGGCACGCCGCCTGCGGCCTGGCGGCGCAACCGCTCGCTGCGCATCGCGGCGGCGAGCGCAGCGCCGTGATCAGGGCGCGCTGATCCGCGTTACGCCGGAGCGCGTCAGCACGTAGAGCGCACCGTCGAGGCCGATGAGCAGATCTACCGGTTGCCCGCTGAGGCTCGCGAACCCGTACGCGGCATTGCCGTTGGCGAGATCGATGCGCCCGACGAAGCTGCTCACGTAGTCGGCAAAGTAGTACTGGTCGCGGTAGCCGGCGGGGAAGGGACCGATCGCGGGATAGAACGCGCCGCCGGCGATCGCGAAGCCCTTGAAGAAGCCGCCCGGGCCCGAGCCGAGCGGCGTGGCGTCGCTGTGCTTGTACGTGAAAAGCGGACCGGTGATGCCGGCGCCGACGTTGTCGGGACCTTCCGACGCGGGCCAGCCATAGTTCGCGCCCGCGCTGCCGAGGTCGATCTCCTCCCACGTGCTCTCGCCCACGTCGTTGATGTGGATCCGCCCCGTGCCGGGCTGGACGGCGAAGGTGTAGGGATTGCGCAGGCCGTAGGCCCAGACGGCGCGGCCGAGGCCCGTCTGCGACCCGAAGAACGGGTTGTCGCTCGGGATGCTGCCGTCCTCGTTGAAGCGCAAGAGCTTGCCGAACGGCAGCGCCAGGTTCTGCGCCTGCGCGCCGTCGGCGTTGTCGCCGACGCCGACGTAGAGCTTGGCGTCGCTGCCGAAGTGCATGCCGCCGCCGTTGTGGTTGGTCGCGCCCGAGAGGTCGGACAGGTCGACCAGGGTGACCTCGCTCGCTGCCGCGGCGACATCGCCGGCAGCGGTGAAGCGGCTGATCCGGTTGTGCGAGACGCCGCCCGAAGCGCGCGTCGAGTAGAGGTAGACATAGCCGTTCGATGCGAAGTTCGGGTGCAGCGCGACGCCGATCAGGCCGCGCTCGCCGGCGGAATCGACGGCGACCGTCACGAACGGCGTCGCCACGAGCGCGCCGTTCTTGACGATGCGCAGCGTGCCGCCCTGCTCGGCGACGAAGAGCCGCCCGTCGGGCGCTTGCGCGAACGCGGTCGCGCTGTTCAGGCCGACGACCCAGCCTTCGTTCCGCGTGAAGCCGCTCGGCTGCGTCGCCGCGCCCGTGAAACGAACCAGCGCCGTCGCCCAGGCCGAGACGTTGCCCGAGGTGTCGCTCGCGCGCGCGCGCAGCACGTGCTGGCCCCTCGGATACGCGCTCGTGTCGAGCGATGTCGAGTACGGTGCGGTCGTGTCGGCGGCACCGATGGCGACGCCGTC